>CACXHC010000183.1 GCA_902767285.1 uncultured Ruminococcus sp. | reverse complement strand
TTATGTGCATGAACTTACACCTGCGGAATAATATTTACTATAAACCATAGAAACAAATCCGACTGCGTACTTGTGCAGTCGGATTTGTTTCAGTTTATGAAAAGTCAGTTGAAAAGCGAAAAGATTTATATAGTTAAAGTTTTTTTTGCTTCTTTTTTTTTCAAAAAAAAGAAGAGAAAATAAAGCTCGTTGTCAAAGAATGCCCATGGAGGATAAAGCACTAAGGATATACTTAATCACGAAAAGAACAACGATAACATACATAAGAGGGTGAATATCTTTAGTTTTGCCTTTAGCGATTTTTACAACTACATACGAGATAAAGCCAAGAGCAAGACCATCTGTAATAGAATAAAAATAGGGCATACCGACAATTGTCAAAAATGCTGGGATTGCTTGTTCGAGGTCATCCCACTGAATATCCTTGAGAGAACCGCACATCATAACGCCGACAATTATCAGGATCGGAGCTGTTGCCGACCCGGGAACAAGTCCCACTATCGGTGAAAGGAAAAGCCCCAGTGCAAAACAAATTCCCGTTACCAATGATGTTACGCCTGTGCGTCCGCCTGCCGATATTCCTGCTGTGGATTCAACATACGTTGTTACTGTCGATGTTCCGAAAACTGCTCCCGTTGATGTTGCTATTGCATCGGCTAACATAGCTTTTTCGAGTTTGGGGAGATTTCCGTTTTCGTCAAGATACCCTGCCTTGTCAGCTGCACCAATGAGCGTGCCTATCGTATCAAACATATCAACCATTACGAGAGTTATCATAGTAGCAAGCAACGATGCTATCGGTGCTGTGAAAAGTTCGCCGAAGCTTACAAAGCATTTTCCGAACATCGAAAAATCAAGATACGGTATCCAGCTCGTCGGAGCTGTAATGCCCATCTCTGCCCCAAAACAGAACTGACATATACAGCCTACAACCGATGTAACTATCATCGAAATAAACAACGCTGCCGGAACTTTTGCTATAACAAGAGTTATTGTGAGCAAAAGTCCGAAAATTGCCAAAAGAACGGTTGGAGAAGCCAGATTTCCCATTCCGACAGTCGTGCTTGCCGAGCTTTCACCTACAACGATTCCCGCATTTACAAATCCAATTAGCGAAATAAAAAGTCCAATTCCTGAGCCGATTGCCTTCTTTAATGTGAATGGAATCGCTTTCACGAGTGCTGACCTTGCTCCCGTTACCGTCAATATAATAAAGAAAATTCCTGCAATAAATACCGCCGAGAGCGATGCTCCAGCCGAAAGTCCAAACGCTCCACAAAGCGTATACGAAAATACTGCGTTTAGTCCAAGTCCCGGAGCCTGTGCCATCGGATAATTAGATAACCAGCCGATAAGCCATGTTCCTATCGCCGCCGAAATGCAGGTTGCTGTTATTACTGCGGTGTTGGGTATCGCTGCCGGTGAGCCTTCACCCAAAATCAACGGATTCAGAAATATTATGTACGCCATCGCAAAAAATGTTGTCAGACCTGCTATAATTTCAGTCTTTAAATCTGTGCCGTGTTTCTCTAAAGAACCAAATCCGAAGGGCTTTTCTTTAATTTCGGTCTTTTCGGAGTTTACCTTTGCTTTTGTTTTTTCGGTGTCTGAGGTCTTGGAATCGCTTTTTTTTGTGTTCGATTTTGATTTTTTACTCATGTGGGTTTTGCACCTCCTCAAAATTTCGAAAGGCTTTTTCTACAAAAAAAATGCCTTACATTAAGATTATATAATAATAATACCGATATATCAAGTTTTTTTTAATTAATTTTTTGTTTAATACGATTGATTTGTGCCGAAATATAAGATATAATAATTCAGAAAAAACTAAAAAGGTGATTTTTATGGTAAAAAACATAAACAAAAATATAATGCTTCTTTCTTGTAAATCAAAAGATGCTGCAATTGAAGATTCAGAAGTAATTTCCGATTTGAAGGATACTTTATCCGCAAACTCCGACAGATGTGTCGGCATGGCGGCTAACATGATAGGTGTTCTCAAAAAAATAATCATAGTCAATATAGGAAGTATTAATATGATTATGGTGAATCCCGAAATCCTTAAAAAATCGGGCGAATACGAAACGGAAGAAGGATGCTTGTCGCTCGAAGGTGTTCGCAAAGTCAAGCGATACAAAAATATCGAAGTGAAATTTCAGGACGAAAAATTCGTAAAAAGAGTGCGTAAATTCAGTGGCTTCACAGCTCAGATAATCCAGCACGAAATAGACCACTGCAACGGAATAATTATTTGATTGAAAGGTCGATTTTATCATGAAAAAATATCAGCTTGTCGCACCGTGTTTAATGGGTGTTGAAAAACTTCTTTCAAATGAACTCAAATTCATGGGTGCCGAAAATGTCAAAGCCGATAACGGACGTGTGTTTTTTCAAGGCGGGGCGGATATTATCGCCCGAGCGAATATTTGTTCACGAATTGCCGAAAGAATACTAATTCTATGTGGAAGATTCGATGCGGTAACGTTCGATTCTCTGTTCAATGGAGTAAAAAAAATAAATTGGGGTGAGTATCTCCCCAAAAATGCAGGCTGTCACGTTGTAGGGAGTTGCCTGTCATCTCAATTGAAAAGTGTTCCCGATTGTCAGAAGATAATCAAAAAAGCTGTGGTTGAATCAATGAAAGAGTATTATAATATAAAAGGTCGGCTCTCTGAGGACGGTATTGTTTATAAAATTCGTTTTCTTCTGCTGAAAGACAACGTTTGTATAATGCTCGATACAACAGGCGAACCGCTCCACAAAAGAGGATACCGAGCCAACGCAAATACCGCTCCGCTCAAAGAAACGCTGTCTGCGTCTATTGTCGAGATAGCCAAAGTCAGAAAAAATCATATTGTGATAGACCCGTTCTGCGGTTCGGGAACGCTTGTTATTGAGTCGGCACAAAAAGCGTTGAATATTGCTCCGGGAATAAATCGAAAATTCGTTTCTGAGGATTGGCATATAATATCCGATGAAATTTGGAAAAGCGAGCGTCAAAAAGCACGAAATGCCGTGAGAACAGATTCGCAGTTCCACGGCATAGGTTATGATATTGATGATTCGGCTCTGGAAATCGCACGAGAAAACGCTCGAAAAGCAGGTGTCGCCGATTATGTTTCTTTTAAAAAGCGAGATATTAGAGATTTCAGCGAAAATTACGAAAGAGCAACAATAGTTTGTAATCCGCCATACGGTGAAAGACTTCTCGATATAGCTCAGGCGGAGGAGTTGTATAAAATAATGGGCGAAAAATTTGTTGAAAAAGACGGATATTCCTATCACATTCTTTGCCCCGATGATGATTTCGAGAAATGTTTCGGCAGACGAGCATCTAAACGCCGTAAGCTCTACAATGGCATGATAAGTTGTCAGCTTTATATATATTAACAAAGATTTCCTGTAAGATACATTATTATCGAAATTGCGGCAAGAGGTGCGGTTTCGGCTCTGAGAATACGCTTTCCAAGAGAAACCAGCGAACCGCCGTTATTTAATACCATTTGTGATTCGGATTCCTCAAAACCGCCCTCACTGCCGATAAATAGAGAAATCGTTTTTTTGTCGTTTTTTATTTGAGGAGTATCGCCCATAGGCACTCCGCCGAGTTCGTAACACATTATTGCGGAATCGCCGGCGAGATTTACGGCTTGTTCGAACGTCACGGCAGACAAAACTTCGGGGATTTTCCCTCTTCTTGACTGCATGGCTGCCGACAGAGCAATTTTATTCCAGCGTTCTACTTTTTTTCGCATAGATTTTTCGTCAGGACGTGACACGCATCTCTTTGACAGCATGGGTACTATTTTCGAAACTCCGAGTTCAACCGATTTTTGTATTATAAATTCCATTTTTTCGCCTTTTGGCAACGCTTGATACAGAATTATTTCGGTATCGGGTTCGTTCTCGCATTTTGACGCTCTTTCGATACGGACAACAACAGAATCGCCCGAAATTTCTTCAATAATGCAGTCATGACGAATGGAGGAGGAGTCGCATATTGTGAGCGGTTCGCCAATCTTCATTCGCAGAGATTTTATTATGTGATGTGCATTTTCTCCCGATATTGTATGAGTGGGAGCAGAAACGGTTTCGGCAAAAAACCAAGCCATAAAAAATCACCTCGGATTTGAGTATATAATATCAAAAACGCTTATAGAATTATCTTTTTTATTAAGTTCGTTGCGGCGTGAGAGAAGCTCGTTGAGGATGATACATCTGCAATATCGGCTTGATGCAAAAAACGGAAGATTTATCAAAATAACGAAAATCCCTAAAATGAACGCAAGATACGGAGCATCCAGCACGCAGGCACATATTATGTACAGAAAATTTATTCTTGAGAAAAGTTCGCTTCGGCAAGTTAAAGTAAGGTAAGATTTCAGGGTGAGTGTATCAATTGACTTTACAGATTCGACATCTATTCCGACAGAGTTATACGATGTTGGCAAGAGCATATACCATTTATCAATAAAAAAATTTTCGATATAAAAATTTCCTTTTTGTTCGAGTTTAGATATTTTGTATGGTTTTTGTTTATAATCTACTCTTTGGGGCTTTATGTTTCCCGATATTATGTAAGATATAAAATGCCACAGACATATAATAAGAATATTTATAAATAAAGCCATGCCGAATGTACTATGTCTTAACACTTCGCTCACTCCTCACCATAATAATATATCAAAAAAATGTTGACAATGCAATATCAATATTGTAATTTTATGCGTGTTTACTTGACTGCCGATGTGTGGTAAAATATAGAAAAGGAGGATTTTAAACAATGAATATTCAGGAAGAATTAGTTAAATTACTGAGCGAAAACGGTATGACCATCGCAACTGCCGAAAGCTGTACGGGCGGTATGGTATCGCAGATGATTACTGATGTTTCGGGGGCAAGTAATGTTTTTGAACTCGGTGTATGCTCGTACTCAAACAGAATAAAGATCAATATTTTGGGTGTTCCAAAAGAAATTATTGACGAATACACAGAAGTCAGCTCTCAGACTGCCGAAGAAATGGCGATTGGCGTAATGCGTCTTTCGGGAGCGGATATTTCTGTAAGCACAACGGGAATTGCCGGGCCTTCGGGCGGTACAGAAGAAAATCCCGTGGGGACGGTGTATATTGCACTCGCCGCGGCGGGAGCGGTTATTTCGGAGCGAAAAAATTTCAATGAGGATAACTGCAACGATCGTGACGAGATTCGCCGTCGCTGTGCCGAGTATGTTATCGGTAAGGCAGTGGATTATCTTAAAAATATTAGCGAATAACCAAAAAATTAAAGTTTTTTGGGAAGGGGCGTGAGGGCTGTGAAAAATTGGCTTTCTTGGGAAACCCTTTTTTGAAAAAAGGTTTTCCCAAACCCTTTCCAAAAAACTTTTTTTATGGTAGAGTAGGTTTAGTATGCTATCCGTCACAGCGAGAGCGTGACGGCGGGTTGCACCCGCTGGCGATACGCACTTTAGTTTTTATGTACATAAACTTACACCTGCGGAATAATATTTACTACAAAATATAGAATGTTCGTTGAAACACATAAAATTTATATAGTAAAAGTTTTTTT
>CACXHC010000182.1 GCA_902767285.1 uncultured Ruminococcus sp. | reverse complement strand
TTTCCAAAAAACTTTAATTGTATAGAATTTACTAAAAAATATAGAAACAAAAACGACTGCGTACTTTTGCAGTCGTTTTTGTTTCAGTTTATAGAAAATTAGTTAAAACACATAAAATTTATACAATTAAAGTTTTTTTGGTTAAAGTTTTTTTGGTTCTTTTTTCAAAAAAAGAACAAGAAAAAAATTACAAGAACTCGGAAATCTTATCAGCGAGGACTTCACGAGAATACATTTTGGAGATAATATCGTAATTTTCCTGAAGTCTTTCGACGGTCATTTCCGGGAGGGCGAGAATCTTTTTAGTCAAATCTTCGTAAGACTCGATATATGCTCCGGGAATATCTGCCATAACCTCTTTTGAGCCGACATTCTCCATGCAGAAAACCGCTTTTCCGTTCATAACTCCTTCGATGTACGGCATACCGAACGAGTGCTTATACGAAAAATCTACAACTGCGTCATGCTGTCTGATAACGCCGGGGCCGTTGTTGGTTTGTCCTTTATAGCAAATATAATCGGTGAGTTCTTCCTCAATCAAAATATCAATAAATTCGTCAACGTAATCGCCTGTGCCGTAAACGTCAATCTTGATATTATCAATATCGTTATCTCTGAGATATTTGCCGTAGCCGATAAGATTATCGAGATCGTCTTTTCTCTCTCCGCTGATTCTGAGCAAATAAACGCCTCTGTAAACGTCCTTCTCCTCAACCGCTTCGATTTCTTCTCTCTTGACTGATCTCGAAGATTCAAGGCAGTTTCCAATAACGATGTCTTTCTTGTAATTCTTAAAATCAAATTGTTCGATGTATTTTTCTTTGTTCGATTCTGTGACAAATACCGCTTTTTCAATGTCGCATTTGTTCATCTGATTAACTATATCCGGGAAAATATCTTCGACAACTTCTGCCGTGCAGTGGAAGAAATATATCTTGTTCTTTATTGACTCGGATTGAGCTTCATTCAAAAATAAATGGAGTGATTCTCTGGTCGAAATTACCGTTTCACTGTTGGTCGTGTTGAGCCACTTTGTAAGAGCATATCCGGCATAGGGTTTCAGATTGACTATATCTTTATCGTGTTCAAGATGAGAATAAAGTTTCTTTCCTCTGTAAAAATGCCTTTTGAACAAATTCAGAGGACTCATTCTGTTTGCATCGTACAATGCGTACAGATTAAGTGCATACGGCATATTTGTAGGCTTGTTCGTCTTTTTGAGCGACAAAAGCTGAACCAAATATCCTTTTTCCAGAAGTGCTTCGGCAAGCGAACGTGTCGCAAACACTGTTCCGCCGATTCCATAGAAATTATATCCGATAAAAGTTATTTTGTGACGCTGGATATTTGCGAAATCATTGTACATCTTATCAATGTGACCGCCGCTCTCAAGATAATCAAGGTCTATTTTTTCGGGAACCCTCGAACGGAAAAATTTATTTACAGAGTATGTTTCATCAACCAAAGTACGAATCATATCTTTCGATTTTGTGATATTATATTCGCAAAGCTCGCTTATCTCACAATATAACTCTCGCTTGCTGAGATATTCGTCTAAATCAGGCTGGAACAGTATAACAGGCTTGTTGAGAATTGTTACATCAAACGCCACTGACGAATAGTCCGTGATAAGAACATCGCATTTTACAAGCTCGTCCATAACGTCTATCTCGGAGGCAAATTCGAAAATTATATGCTCGCAGTCTGTTTCGCCCTTGAGCATGGCAATCTTTTCTTCGTCAAAAAATTGATGAACACACAAAACAAGGTCTGTGTTAGTCTTATTAAGATGATTTATAAGCTCTTCATTCGTTATAATGCTCTTGAGCTTTTTCATAAATATTTTGGTGGATATGTTATCGCCAAAATACTCTCTCCATGTCATGAACCACAAAATACGCTTGTTCTCGGATTTATATTCCTTGAATCGGCGGACGAGTTCCATATATCTTGGGTGAAACTCGCCGTAATACATCTGATATGGCTTGAAATTGTTGTGTTCTTCAAAAACCGGAGCTATCAACTTATTATAATAAACAAATCTAAAGAAATTGTTGTTGTATGTATATCCTTTGTATCCCAGAGCTTTCATGGCAAGTGTTCCGTGCTGAAGATATATTATCGGCTTCTCCATTGAAAGGTCAAGTTTTTTGAATCCGATTTGCTCGGGGCGAATATCTCTGTAACTGAGAGTTACAAAAAACATATCCGCTTTTATGAAAATTTCAAGATGCTTTATGGAGTTTCGCCAAACTACATATTTTTTGAGATCGGCAGGTAAGGTTTTATAAGTGGCTTTGTTTGCCTTATTCTCTGCCATAACAAAATATTTATCTATATCATCGTTTCTATTTACTATATGTTTCCAAAAATAAAAGCTGTTGTTGTTAGATGTTTCACCTACGTTTTCGCCGATCAACCAAATAAATTTTGCCATAGAAATTCTCCTTAATGTGAATTTAGGATTTATTATGATGATTTCTGTTATCGTTAGTATTTTACCATAATAAAAAAAAGTTAACAAGAGTAAAAAGTAACAAGATTTTTGACATTATATACAGAAATATCATTGTAAATTGAGCAAAATCACAAATAAAAATTCCCGAAGGACGAATCCTCCGGGAAATTTTCTATTTATTCGTTTATTCGATCGATTTAATCAAACAACACCCTGAGCCTTCATAGCTTCTGCAACTTTGAGGAATCCTGCAATGTTTGCACCTGCAACGAGGTCATCGCCAAGACCATATTTATTTGCAGCTTCTACGCTCGAATTGAAGATGTTTGTCATGATCATTTTGAGTTTAGCGTCAACTTCTTCTGATGTCCAGTTGTAACGCATGGAGTTCTGAGACATCTCAAGACCGGATACTGCAACACCGCCTGCGTTTACTGCCTTTGAAGGAGCAACAATTACATCGTTTTCCTTAAGATATGCGATCGCTTCGTTTGAAGTAGGCATATTAGAAACTTCAACATAATATTTTACGCCGTTTGCAACGATCTTCTTAGCTTCTTCTATGCCAACTTCGTTCTGAGTAGCACAAGGCATAATGATGTCAGCTTTAACGCCCCAAGGTTTCTCGCCTGCGTGGAACTCTGCACCGAACTTGTCTGCATAATCCTTAACGCAGTCACGGCAGGAAGCTCTCATCTCAAGGAGATACTCAACTTTTTCATCTGTGCTGATGCCTACAGGATCGTAAACATATCCATCAGGGCCGGAGATTGTAACAACTTTACCGCCAAGCTCATTGATTTTCTTGATTGTACCCCAAGCAACGTTACCAAAACCGGATACAGCAACTGTCTTGCCTTTGATGTCATCTTTGAAATACTTGAGCATATTTTCGGTATAATAAACGGCACCGTAACCTGTTGCCTCAGGACGAATAAGCGATCCGCCGTACTCAAGGCCTTTACCTGTGAGAACGCCCGAGAACTCGTTCTTAAGACGCTTGTACTGACCAAAGAGATAGCCAATCTCACGTCCGCCAACACCAATATCACCGGCAGGAACATCAAGATTCGGGCCAATGTGACGATAAAGCTCAGTCATGAAGCTCTGGCAGAAACGCATAACTTCAGCATCAGACTTACCTCTGGGGTTAAAGTCGGAACCGCCCTTGCCGCCGCCCATCGGGAGTGATGTAAGGCTGTTTTTGAATATCTGCTCAAAACCGAGGAATTTTATAATACCAATATATACTGACGGGTGGAAACGCAAACCGCCTTTGTACGGGCCTATTGCAGAGTTGAACTGTACTCTGAAACCTCTGTTGACCTGAACTTTGCCATTGTCGTCAACCCACGGAACTCTGAATATAATCTGTCTTTCAGGCTCTACGATTCTCTCCATAACACCGGACTCAATAAGGTCGGGTCTTTGGTCGATAACCGGTTCAATGCTTTCGAATACCTCTGTTACAGTCTGAAGAAACTCAGGCTCGCCTGCATTACGTTTCTTTACTGTTTCGAGGAGATTAATCAAATACTCATTTTTAAGTGCCATTGTAATCAATCCTCCAAAAAAATTTACTGATTCATCTCAGTTGAGATTACCTTAAGAGTATAACACCATCCATTTAAAATTGCAAGAGATTTTTCAATTTTTTTTAAAAAAAATTCAAATTTGAGTTCAAAAGCGTTATAAACACGAACATTTTTTAAAATTATTGCAATTTCAAATATTAAAACTTGCATAATTATAGTAAAAACGATTGCCCGCCCCTGCTCTTTTCTCTGAAATTTATACAAAATACACTAAAGGTCAAAAATTCGCAAAAGTCAAAAATTCGAATTAATGAGATTAAGTGAGATTTAATTAGATTTCGGGAGATAAATCACCGTAATTCTCGTTTTTGACCTTTACTGACTTTGACTTTGACTGACTTTGATGTTATACTTTAGTCACAAGGTCAAACAAAAACATTCGAAAGGGTGAAGGAAATGCGAATAAGCGATTTGATTGCTCAATATATAATGGATATGATGGAGCAAGACGAATCCGCCGACAGTTCAGCAACAATAAAACGAAATGAACTCGCCGAAACTTTAGGCTGCGTTCCGTCACAAATAAATTATGTGATTACATCAAGATTTACTCCCGAACAAGGCTATATAGTCGAAAGCAGACGAGGCGGCGGCGGATACATCAAAATTACCCGAATCAGCATGGATAAGCGTACAACGGTTCTTCATTTAATGCAGGATATTGGGAATAGTTTAGATGTTGAAAAAGCCTCTGCCATAATAAAAGAACTCGTTGTGAGAGGATTTATCGATGTTCCAACGGCAAATTTAATCTCGGCGGCGGTTGCGGCACGACCATACCAAGCACTTCCGCAAAATCAGAGAGATGAACTTCGAGCCGCAATTTTCAAAAATATTCTTTTAACAATTATCTGAAATTTAAAAAAAGGAG
>CACXHC010000181.1 GCA_902767285.1 uncultured Ruminococcus sp. | reverse complement strand
GTCGAGTGCGTAATTGAAGCACGAACGGGCAAAACTCGAAATACTCTTATCAAGATTATGTACGCCCTGAATAATTCCGTCTGTTTTAAAATCATGAATAAGCGAACGCTCTTCCGAACCGTCTGCCTTTGTTACGCAGAGTTCCGCTTTTGAACCAGCCTCAACACGCATTTCGGTATTTTTGTAAATATCACCGTAAGCATGACGGGCAATTGTGATTGGCTTTGTCCATGTGGGAACATAAGGTGTGATTCCCTTTACGAGTATCGGACAACGGAAAACTGTACCATCGAGCAACGCTCTTACAGTACCGTTTGGAGATTTCCACATCTCTTTGAGGTTATATTCTTTAACACGCTCCGCATTAGGCGTAATTGTAGCACATTTAACGGCAACACCGTATTTTTTTGTAGCTTCGGCACTGTCGATTGTAACTTGGTCATTGGTTTCGTTTCTGTGAACGAGTCCCAAATCGTAATATTCGGTTTTAAGGTCAACATACGGACAAATGAGAATATCTTTTATCATTTTCCATATAATTCTTGTCATTTCGTCGCCGTCCATTTCGACAAGCGGTTTTTTCATTTGTATTTTCATTATTAAACTCCTTTGTGTATTTACCAAATTCTTCTATCACAAAATTCAATATCGGGAACATTTTTTGAAATTTCGTTTATAACTTCGCTGAAAGGCGGATTTGCTCCTTCAACAACACTGACAGAACAAATTGTTATTTTTTTGCGATTTTTCATAACGGCAGTTAGATTTTCGGAAACAGGAACCCCTCTGTAAGATTTTATTTCACGGTAGATTTTGTCAACATCGTACAGCCTAATTATAACGCCTAATCCCTTGCCCATAAGATAATGACTGCCACATATAATTCTATCGCCGAGAAATCTTCTGCCCGTTCTGAAATCTTTTTCAAGAAAAGCCGTATCCGCTTTTGCCTCTGAATCTTTTATCGCTTTTTGAGCCATAGCCCTATAATAAAAGCGAAGCAGAACAAACACGACTCCCATAAATGCCGTTACACATCCTGTAACAATCGATTTAAGCGGGTCGGGAGATACGGCTTTCACTATAAAATACAGAATAGGCGATATTGCAGCAAAAACACTTCCTGTTACTGCCACCGATACAGGAGGCGTTGCAAATTTGATTATCTCCTGTTTTATTTCTGTATTCATCAATTATTTGACTTTCTTGTATAATCGAGCAAACCGCCAGCAAGAATAATATCTCTTGTTCTTTCCGTGAGGTCACAATCAACAGGAATTTCGATACCCTTAGTTACATTTTTAACAACGATAGATTCGCCATTTTCGACTTTTGCACGAACGTTTTCGATAGCAAGCTCATCACCCTGATCGATTTTGTCGTAATCATCGGGATTAACGAAAGTCAGCGGAAGAATACCCGCATTTATAAGATTACTGCGGTGGATTCTTGCGAAACTCTTAACGAGAACCGCTTTCACTCCGAGATAGAGCGGAGCAAGTGCAGCGTGTTCTCTTGACGAACCCTGACCATAGTTTGAACCGCCGACAATTACTGATTTGCCGAGTTCCAAAGCTCTCTGCGGAAAATCCTTATCACAAACAGTAAAGCAGTGCTTTGAAATTTCGGGAATGTTCGACCTGAGCGGAAGGATTTTCGCACCTGCGGGCATAATATGGTCGGTTGTTATGTTGTCGCCGACTTTCAATGCACAAGTAGCATCTATATTTTCATCAAGCGGAGATGTTTTCGGGAACGGTTTTATATTGGGGCCTCTGAGGACTTCCACTTCGTCCATTTTTGATTCTTCGATAGGCTCCACAACCATATTATCATTAATGAGAAAACTCTCGGGAAGTTTGATTTCCACAGCATCGCCGAGGGTTCTCGGGTCGGTAAATACGCCTGTAAGGGCTGATGCAGCGGCTGTTTCGGGGCTTACGAGATATATCTGACCGCTCTTTGTTCCGGAACGTCCAAGGAAATTGCGGTTGAATGTTCTGAGCGAAACGCCGTTTGTATTAGGTGATTGCCCCATACCGATACACGGGCCACAAGCACATTCGAGTATTCTCGCACCTGCTCCGATAAGGTCACCCAACGCACCGTTGAGAGCAAGCATATTATAAACTTGTTTCGAGCCGGGAGCGATAGAAAGCGATACTCCGGGGTGAACGGTTTTTCCTTTGAGAATTGCGGCAACTCTCATCAAATCAAGATAACTTGAGTTTGTGCATGAACCAATACAAACTTGATCTATTTTCTGAGGGCCTATTTCCTCTATTGTCTTAACATTATCGGGGCTGTGAGGACAAGCCGCCATGGGAGCGAGTTTAGAAAGATCTATTTTAATTTCCTCATCATAAACGGCATCGTCATCGGATTTAAGTTCAGTCCAAACCTCTTCTCTTCCCTGAGCCTTCAAAAATTCTCTTGTAATCTCGTCTGACGGGAAAATAGAAGTAGTTGCACCGAGTTCAGCACCCATATTTGTAATTGTTGCTCTCTCGGGAACAGAAAGCGTTTTAACGCCCTCGCCTGCGTACTCGATAATTTTTCCGACACCGCCTTTTACAGACATAATTCGGAGAACCTCAAGTATAATATCTTTTGCAGAAACCCACGGCGACAACTTGCCTGTAAGCTCTACTCTAACCATTTTAGGCATAGTAATGTAGTATGCACCACCGCCCATGGCAACAGCGACATCAAGACCGCCGGCACCCATAGCAAGCATACCTATTCCGCCGCCTGTGGGCGTATGGCTGTCGGAGCCGATGAGTGTTTTGCCCGGAACTCCGAAACGCTCCAAATGAACCTGATGACAAATTCCGTTACCGGGGCGAGAAAACCATATACCGTGTTTTTTTGCGACTGTCTGAATAAATCTGTGGTCATCGGCATTTTCGAAACCTGTTTGGAGCGTGTTGTGGTCGATATAAGCAACGCTCTTTTCTGTTTTGACTCTGGGAACGCCGATAGCTTCAAATTCCAGATAAGCCATAGTTCCCGTAGCATCCTGAGTAAGGGTTTGATCGATTTTAAGACCGATGTCAGTACCCACTGTCATTTCACCGCTGAGAAGATGATTTTTAATAATCTTTTGTGCGATTGTATAACCCATAATAAATCCTCCAGTAATAAAAAATAGCACAATCAAATTATAGCAAAAGTCGGCACAATAATCAAATAACAAATTGTTAATTTTTTAAAAAAACGAATCCCCCTGCACAAATCGCAGGAGGATTTTAAGAGCGGACGACGGGACTCGAACCCGCTACATTCAGCTTGGGAAGCTGACGCTCTACCAAATGAACTACGTCCGCAAGACTAAAAAAAGAAGTATTCTCGATAAAAACCGAAAATACAAAATAAAAAAGAGCGGATGACGAGGCTCGAACTCGCTACCTCCACCTTGGCAAGGTGGCGCTCTACCAGATGAGCTACATCCGCACATATTTTATGAAAAACAAAGGTGCCTCCGGGCGGAATCGAACCACCGACACGAGGAT
>CACXHC010000180.1 GCA_902767285.1 uncultured Ruminococcus sp. | reverse complement strand
TATAAACTGAAACAAATCCGACTGCACAAGTACGCAGTCGGATTTGTTGTTATGGTATTTAGTAAATATTATTCCGTAAGATTGCTATGACAACCCTCCGTCACGCTCTCGCTGTGACGGATAGCATACTAAACCTACTATACCATAAAAAAGTTTTTTGGAAAGGGTTTGGGAAAACCTTTTTTTCAAAAAAGGTTTTCCCAAGAAAGCCAATTTTTCAAAAAGGGTTTTTCCAAGAAAGCCAGTTTTTCACAGCACCAAGAAAATCTTTTTCGTTGCAACTAATTTTCTATGTCGTTGACAAGTCGAAAAATATGTGTTATTATTAATACGAAAACAATAAAAAAGGGGTGTTGTTCAGTGAAAAGAATTAAAACTATCGAAACTCGTGATCTCAAAAAGAGTCTTAAAAACGGCGGTTGCGGTGAATGCCAAACATCATGCCAGTCAGCGTGCAAGACTTCATGTGGTGTAGCTAATCAGCAGTGCGAGAAACACGTAAACGGTAAATAATTTTTTTCGAGATGCCGTATCGGTATTTGCCGTTACGGCTCTTTTTACTTTATTGCAAAAGGAAAATATGGAATGATTCATTGTTACAAAATAAACGGATATAACATAGTTCTCGATGTTTTCAGCGGTAGCGTTCATGTTGTCGATGATGTCGCCTTTGATGCTATCGAAATGTATTCCGACAAGTCCAAAGATGAGATAAAAGCGTATTTGCTCGAAAAGTATTCTTCGCTCGATGACGTTACCGAACAGGATATTGACGAGCTTTTTGATGATATAGAATCGCTAAAGTCAGAAGGTAAGTTGTTTACTGAAGATGTGTATGCAAATCATGCTTTTGACTTAAAAAATCGCAGTACAGTAATAAAAGCATTGTGTCTGCACGTTGCTCATACTTGTAATCTTAATTGTGAGTATTGCTTTGCGAGTCAAGGAAAATATCACGGAGAAAGAGCGTTGATGTCGCTCGAAGTCGGCAAACAGGCTCTCGATTTTCTCGTCAAAAATTCGGGAACAAGAAAAAATCTCGAAGTTGATTTCTTCGGCGGAGAACCCCTCATGAATTGGGAAGTCGTAAAAGGTATTGTACAGTACGGCAGAGAACTCGAAAAAATCCATAACAAAAATTTTAGATTTACTTTAACTACAAACGGTGTTCTTCTCGATGATGACATTATCGATTTTGCCAACAAAGAAATGCACAATGTTGTGTTGAGTCTTGACGGCAGAAAAGAAATTCACGATAATTTGCGAAAAACCGTTAACGGCAAGGGCAGTTATGATATGATTGTTCCTAAATTTCAGCATTTTATCGAGAAGAGGGGAGAGCAGGGTTATTATATGCGTGGAACTTTCACGCATAACAATACCGATTTTACAAACGATATTTTCCACATGGCTGACCTCGGGTTTACTCAGCTCTCTATGGAACCCGTAGTCTGTAAACCCGATGACCCGTATGCCCTCACAGAAGAAGATTTGCCCGTGCTTTTCGAGCAATACGAAATTCTCGCAAATGAAATGATAAAGAGAGATAAAGAAGGCAGAGGGTTTACGTTCTATCACTATATGATAGATTTAGAGGGCGGCCCCTGCATTTATAAACGAATTTCCGGATGTGGTTCGGGTACGGAGTATATGGCAGTTACTCCGTGGGGCGAGCTGTTCCCATGTCATCAGTTTGTGGGTGATGAAAAATACAGTCTTGGCAATATCTGGGACGGCGTAACGAATACCGCCGCTCAACAGGAATTTAAGCTCTGTAATGCCTATTCTCGTGAGGAGTGCCGTAACTGCTGGGCAAAACTCTATTGCAGCGGAGGTTGTGCGGCAAACTCGTATCATGCAACAGGCTCTGTAACGGGTGTTTATGAGTACGGCTGTAAGTTGTTCAAAAAAAGAATCGAGTGTGCTATCTATCGCATAGTTGCCTCGAACGATAATAATTAAAAAATATAAAAAAGGAAAGGTTGATTCCAATGAAAGAAGTATCAAAATTGCTCGATTACCGTTCAGATATAAAAGTAATCGACGCAACTCTGCGTGACGGAGGTTTAGTTAATGATTTTTATTTTTCAGATGAATTTGTAAGAGAACTTTATAAATCGAATATTCGTGCCGGCGTTGATTATATGGAGTTCGGCTACAAAGCATCTAAAGAATTGTTTGATGTAGATAAATTCGGAAAATGGAAATTCTGCAACGATGATGATATAAGACAAATTGTCGGTGATAATGATACCAGTCTTAAAATAGCAGTTATGGCAGATGTTGGCAGATGTGACTAC
This sequence comes from uncultured Ruminococcus sp., assembly GCA_902767285.1. GTDB lineage: Bacteria > Bacillota > Clostridia > Oscillospirales > Acutalibacteraceae > RUG592. Next base: position 3,984 of record CACXHC010000180.1, on the reverse strand, counting down.
AAACAGGATATTATACAAAAATCCGAAAGCCCGATTGATCTTGTCAGAGTGGCTACATATATTCATACTATTCCCGAAGCGGTTGACATGATAGAGGACGCAGCAAAAAAAGGATACCAAACAAGTTGCAATATAATGGCGATCTCAAACGCAAGAGAAAGCGAACTCAGTGCGGCTTTGGAGATTCTCGGCAAAACCCCCGTTGAAGTTTTCTATATTGTTGACAGTTTCGGTGCATTGTATCCCGAACAGCTCGAAAGACTCGCAGACATTTATCTTAATTTTGCGGCTAAGTACAACAAAAAAGTAGGCATACACGCTCACAACAATTTACAGCTTGCGTTTGCAAATACGGTTGAGGCTGCCGGAATAGGTATCGATTGGCTTGATGCTACATATTCATCAATGGGCAGAGGTGCGGGCAACTGTGCTATGGAACTTCTGCTCGGATTTTTGCGTAATCCCAAATACAACGTATATCCGGTACTCAAATTTATTCAAGACCACATGGTAAAACTTCATGATGACGGTATTGTATGGGGATATGATTTGCAGTATCTTGTAACAGGTCTTTTGAACCAGCACCCCAGAACCGCTATTAAATTTACTAAAGACCAAAGAACAAATTATGCCGATTTTTATAAGGAAATTATCACCGAAGAAGTTTAATTTTTAAAAAGGAGTTTTTTTGAGGGGTGATATTATGTTAGACCATTATAAAGCCGCAAAGAATCCCTCTGCACCGGCACTAAATACGAAAGATAATATTGCCGAGTTAAAGGAACTTGTGCAAAACAGTAAAAGAATCGTTTTTTTTGGCGGTGCGGGTGTTTCGACAGAAAGCGGTATTCCCGATTTTAGAAGTCAGGACGGTTTATATAATCAAAAATACGATTATCCGCCCGAAGAAATTTTGAGTCATACATTTTTTATGAATCATACCAAAGAATTTTTTGATTTCTACCGTGACAAGCTCAACAGTCTTAAATACGAACCAAATACAACTCATTATAGGCTTGCCGAGCTTGAGAAAGAAGGAAAACTCTCGGCGGTTGTTACTCAAAACATAGACGGACTGCATCAAAAAGCGGGGTCAAAAAATGTGTATGAGCTTCACGGCTCTGTTTTGAGAAATTACTGCATGAAGTGTCACAAATTTCACTCTGCCGAAGATGTTTTTAATACAACAGGTATTCCACGTTGTCAGTGCGGAGGACTCATCAAACCCGATGTTGTTCTATACGAAGAACCCCTCGACAGCAAAGTAACAACCGGTGCCGTTAATGCTATAAAAAAAGCAGATTTGCTTATAATAGGCGGAACATCGCTTATGGTATATCCGGCGGCAGGCTATATTACATATTTCCACGGAGGAAAAATGGTGCTTGTCAACAAATCCTCAACACCGTATGACGGAATGGCAGATTTGGTAATTCATGACGGATTAGGAAATGTATTTTCTCAAATTTGATATTGATTTTTTACACAAAATATTGTATAATGAATACATTAGTTTAAATTTGTTCATTTAAGGAGGTTTTTATTATGAACAAAAAAGTTGTAAGCTCAGTTCTTGCAGTTCTCATGATGTGTTCTGCGTCTGCGATTGCTGCAAGTGCGGCAGAGGCTGATGCTGTTGACTCAAAAGCAGCCGGAACATTCAAGTTCAATTTAGGCGAGTGGGACAGCAAAGACAAAATCAGTTTCTTCATTTGGGCTGTAAACAATGAAACAGGCGACCAGAAATACGGTTCCAAAAAAGGTTGGGTAGATACCAATACTTGGGGTTCAAAGCAGACTTACGGCACCGCTGTTGACGGCGAAGAAGGCATTGTTGAATCGTATACTATCGATTTTCTTGACGGTTACGACACATTTATGATCGTATTTGACGTTACATCGGGTGTGCAGACTTATGACTGCGTAATCACAGAAAACGCAATCGGCGATACTTGCCGTGTTACAAATGAAGAAGTTGAAAACCCCGTAGACAGCGAGAAAACAGCTCTTACAGTTGCTTTTGATAAAGCTTCCGACTGTGGCCCTCACCTTGTTATTACATCAACAGGAAATGTGGTTGGTTCAGTAAAGACAGCTAACGAAGACCCGGCGAAAATCGTTGCAGATTACGTTTATCAGAAAATGGACATTTTGGATAAATCCGGTGCAGAGTGCTGTACAAAAGACAAAACTCAGAATGCTATAAGCAAATTCGGCACAAATGCAAACGATGTTTGGGCAGCGTTCAAGGCTCTCGAAGGCAAAGAAGGATACGAGAATTACAGCGATAAAGTTGATAAAGCTAAAGAATATATCTCTCCTGATGAAGCTGCTCCCGTAGAAAGCGAAGTTGAAAGCACGGTCGAAAGCACAGTAGAAAGCACAGTCGAAAGTACACCTGTTGCAAGTGAAGTAAAGAGCGAGCCTGCAAGCAAGCCCGAGAGCAAAGTAGAAAGCTATATTTCGAGCAAAGTAGAAAGCACAACATCTTCAAAGAAGGCAGAAGAAACAACATCTGTTAAGGACACAAGCAGTACAACATCTGTTAAGGGTGCGAACAGCACAACATCTACAAAGACAGACTCTTCATCAAAGGCAGAATCTTCTTCGAAGTCATCTTCAACAGTAACATCGCCTAAGACGGGAAGTGCGCATTCTGCACTTATTATGATTTTAACTTCTATGGCATCAATTATTACAATAGTAGCTTCAAAGAAGCGTGAACAAGAATAATCAGGGAGTTTTTCTTGGGAAAACCTTTTTTGAAAAAAAGGTTTTCCCAAACCCTTGCCAAAAAACTTTAATTGTATAGAATTTACTAAAAAATATAGAAACAAAAACGACTGCGTATTTTTGCAGTCGTTTTTGTTTAAGTTTATAGGAAATTAGTTGTAACTCGTAAAATTTATATAGTAAAAGTTTTTTTTGCTTCTTTTTTTTTCAAAAAAAAGAAGAAGAAAAAGCCAACGGAGTAATTACGACCACTCGACAACATCAGCCCAGCTGAGAAGAAGATTTTTCTCATCGCCCGAGGAGCGGAGGGACTGAGTAGCGGCAACTATGGGAATCCACTTCATGATATATTGTTTAGCGGTATCGCTTTTGAGGCAGTAGAGATTGATGTAACTTTCGGCGATTTCGTCCTCTCGGCGGAGCTTAAAATATAAATAGGTGATAGCGGCATCGGCGGCGGCGTTGCCCTGCGATGCGTGGGCCCAGTCGAAAATATACGGGCCGTTGTCACTTACGATGATGTTGCTCGGGTTAAAGTCGCCATGGCATACTTTATGATGTTTCGGCATTGACTGAAGTCTTGTTTGAAGTTCATATCTGATAGTTGCGTTAAGGTCGCTTTCATCAATTTTTCTTGCGGTTTTTATTTTTAGACTGTTGAGCAAACGCTGTCTTTGAGCGTGTACAATAAGATGAAGGTCAACAAAAAGTTCCAAATATTTCTCAAAATTAGACGGGTCTTCAGACATAAGTTCAGCGAGTGTTTTGCCCTCAATATATTCGGTAAAGATAGCCCATTTTCCATCTATCATATTAACGCCCTTGAGTTTTGGAATGTTGAGATTTGTTTCTTCAATTCGTGCGTGGTTAAGAGCTTCGTTGAGTATATCGGCTTTTGAGAAACTTTCCTCAAACACTTTTATAACAGTGTCGCCATCACGATAAACAGTTTTTGTGTCTTTTTTTAACAATACAACGGCATTATCCAAATTCATTTATAAAACTCCTTTACATTAATTTCCAAAAACGCAGGCAACCCCATGACAGCGTTTTATTACACATATATTATACAAGGTTATTTGTTAAAAATCAAGAAAAAATTGACGCATAATTTTATTTTTTTATTAATTTTTAAGACGATATAAAACTAAAAAAGATGCTGTGAAAAATTGGCTTTTCTTGGGAAAACCTTTTTTGAAAAAAAGGTTTTCCCAAACCCTTTCCAAAAAACTTTTTTTATGGTAGAGTAGG
>CACXHC010000179.1 GCA_902767285.1 uncultured Ruminococcus sp. | reverse complement strand
TTTGTTTGTTTCTTACCTCCACTGATGTGGCAGTACTTTTTTCTCCATATACGGGAAGTTTTTGTCAAATTCATTGACCGCTTTCATATAATTTTCATCGTGTATATCACAATCATAAACATCGGCTTCGTAGAACTTTCCGGTCACGCCTTTTAATGCATCTTTCTGAAGCTCATAACCCATAAAAGCATCGAAGTTAGAGCTGTCCGGCATAGTTATTCCGAATGTATCGGCAGTCTTAAAACCAAACTTTGGATAGTATTCGGGAACGCCGCAAATAAATATCGCTTTATATCCCTTTTTTGCTGCCAAGTTCATTGATTCCAGCAACAGCTTTTTGCCGATACCCTTTTTCTGATAATCGGGATCAACACATAAAGGCCCAAAAGTCAAGATGTCTATGCTGCCGTTAACGGTTTCTATTTTGGCTTTTGAGTAAAGAACAGCACCAACCGCTTTACCAGCAATTGTTGCAACTAATGAGATATCCGGTATATAGCATTGGGCGTTCCATAGTCTGTGTACCAAATAATGCTCGTCACAGCCGGGCATATTCAAGTTCCAAAATGCTTTTTTGGCGACAAGTTCTATTTCATAATGGTCATTTTCCGTAATTTTTCTTATTGCAATATTCATTATAATACCATTTCCTCCGTACCATTTTCGAACAAATAAATAAGATTATAGCGTAATAATCCTATCGGGTTATCCCTATGCTGAAGTGCCGTAGCCCGACACTCCATAAATATGAATGATCTTCTTTGATATTTTGATCTCCTTGATAATCAGCTAAAAATACTTTATCAACTCAGACAGAGTATTTATTGTGAAGTCGGGTTTTTCAAAATCGCAGGCCGGCTCGCACATACCGCCTAATCCCTGCTTTATCCACACCGTTGTCATACCCAGCTTGTTCGCCGGAAGAATGTCGTTGTCTATTCTGTCGCCGACCATTACAGATTCTTCCGCTTTGCATTTTGTGCGATCAAGTGTAATCTGAAATATACGAAGATCAGGCTTGGCTACTCCTTCCTCCGCAGAAGCAACAACAATGTCGATGTTTTTCAGAAGTCCTATTTTCTCCAATCTATCCTTGCTACCCGGAATCTGATTTGCGATAATGCCGATTTTATATCGTTTATGTAGCTCGCACAAACAGGCCTCCGCTGCCGGATAAACAAATTCATCATCGCTGTTCCACGGCACTGCTTTTAAGCCGTAATATTCGAGTGCCTTGTGATAACTGTTTTGGTCGTGTTTCGATATTTCGACCATTTTGGAGTAAAAATCATCGAAGCCGATATTTTGATTTGCAACTGTTCGTTTTACTCTGTTGCGAATGGCGATGCTTTCGTCCACAAGCGTTGAGCCTATGTCGAAGAATATCCATTTTATGCTTTGCATGGTTTGTTTCCCCTTGAGAATGCTGTAAACGAATTAGGTAGTCATTTGTCTTACAAAATCTGTATCTCTCGCCGTAAGCTCCACCCATGCAGGGCGAAACCCACTTTTTATCGCATTTCTCGCCGAGCAGATGTTCGACCAAGCGGCACAGTAAAACGGCACTTTGCCGAGCTTTATTATTTCAATGGCAAGTTTGCTTGTAACGGCGGCAGCGATACCTTTTCTCCTATATTTTGGAAGAACCTCAACGCCTATCTGATACATCGTTCCGCAGTCTGCCGAGCAGCCCGCAAGACTGACAAGCTCTCCGTTATCGTAAGCTCCGACAGCCAGCACATCTCTTTCCCTATCATTGAAGGTAAGGCAGTACTCCCACTGTTCGGTGTATAAATCGGCGAGATTGCTGTTTTGCAAAACACGCAGTTCATAACCGCAGTCAAGCTCTTTGAGCTTTGTCATATCGGGCAGATAATACTCCGCCATAAAGCAGACCTTCAGATTAAACGGTGCAAGCAGATCGTTTAGTGCGTTGATATACGGAGCTTCAAAACATCGGTACGGCTCGTATCTGCCGATATAGTCCGTCACGGCAGCTTGCATTCTTTCGCTTGTCTGCACGACAATATTATTGCCGTATGAAACGAGATCGCATTCGAGCGGCAAGGGCAGATATTTTCTTGCTCTTGCGTCGGGCTTCGATATCGTAACTATATTTTGTTCAGATAGAAAATCCTCCGGCTTGCAGTTGCAGTCGTATGCCGACTGTTGTAATGCTATCTGTAAAATTTCTTGGTTTGTCATTTTATGTATTTCTCCATTAAATAAAACCTACCCTTACGCCAATCAGCGTGACCGGTTATTGTAAACCCCATTTTATGATACAACTTCAATACATAGGGACTTTTTAGAAAAAACGTCAAGGCGAATTGCTTCAATGTTAGATTGTCCGAGTTCTGCTTCAATATGATGTATTGTCATTTTTCCAATTCCTTAGCTTGTATCAAGTCCCTTATTTCCGATACATTACCCAAATTTGCCTTTTGGAAAGCTATTTTCATATTATTGCCCTTCTCGTATAAACGGGTATTCCACGCTATCGTCAACCAATTTCGAATATGCCTTCACTTTTCGGAATGTATTCCCCATCATCTCACGCTCGCGATATTCTCGGATTTCGTCCATATCAAATTCGGCGTATAACAAGCCCTCTGTTTTTTCGTCCGCAAGCATTAGAGTATTCTCAACACATTTTCCGTTTTTATCCCAGCAAATTGGGCTGAACGCACAGGATTTTCCTGCGTTGTCGCCGTTCGGATTTGCCATAGCAACGCCGCACATATTCTCGTAAGCTCTTGTAGAGAGTGCCCGAACACGCGGGTGCATACTTCCGCAGTCGTTCGGCACAAGAATTATCTCCGCACCATTGAGCATAAGTATTCGTGTGCTTTCGGGGTATTCACGATCATAGCAGATCATAACGCCGAGCTTTACTCCGTGAAAATCGCAGACGTGAAAATCATCGCCCGATTCAAGCACCCTTTCATCTGCAAAATCGCAGGTATGTACTTTGTCATATTTCAGTATGATATCTCCGTTTTTGTCGATCACAAATGCAGTGTTTCGAGGTGACTTAGCTCCCTTTGCAAGGGCAGTTGCAACAACGCCGAACTCAAGTTCACTCGCAACTTCTCTTATTTCAAATAAATCTGCCTCTGTAAGAGCTTCATCATTTGTCATTGTCAGATCATAGCCTGTAAGATAGCACTCCGGCAGTAGAAGTATATCCGCTCCGTTCGATTTGGCTTCCCTCATAAATGATTTAACATCGGCTATGTTTTTCTTAAAATCACGACTTTTTGACCGTTTTTGTAAAATTGCGATTTTCAGTTTCATTTCAATAATACCAGTTATATAATCATCTTAGAATCTCATTTACTAAAGCGTCAATGTGTATTTTCATAGTATCAATACAAGGAACAGGACTTACTTTGTCATTAAGCAATAGCGGAAGTTCCGTACAGCCAAGTACGATTGCTTCTATTTCATCGTTCTGCTTCATTCGCTCAATTATCTCTTGAAAAGATAACAGAGTTTCCTTTTTTACAATGCCCAGTTCCAACTCTGACGAGATCTTTTCATTAACATAATCCATTTCAGGTAAAGACGGAATCATGATCTCTATTCCGCTTTTGATAAACGGTGCTTTGAAAAACTCCTCTTTCATAGTGAACTCAGTTCCGAGGAGTCCTATTTTTTTATACCCGATACGCTGTGCTTCCGAACAAGCTGATTCAACTATGCTTATCATAGGTACTGAAGATTTAGCCTGCAAACGATCAAATATAATATGCGGCGTGTTTGCGGATAATGCAACAAAGTCGGCTCCACTGCAAATAAGATTGTTTATTGCCGACATCAGATACTCTGTCATTCCGTCATAATCTTTATAGCCGCAAAGCTTCAAAACATGAAAAACATCTACGCTCTCTATTGTCAGGGACGGAAAAACCTTCTGTCCTATCTTTTTCTGCACTCCATACACAATATCATGGTAATACGGAATGGTGGACTCGGGTCCCATTCCTCCAACTAATCCCAATTTTCTCATCACGGTTTCTCCTTTACACTATAAAATAAATCGTAATTGCCTGCTGAATGTGTATTATCATCAGTATGTAACTTATTCCATTTCTATAAAATTACAGTTCCGGTAGTTCCGTCAAGTGTGATGGTTTGCCCATCGGATATTTTGCTCATGGCATCTTTACAACAGACAATTGCCGGTATGCCATATTCTCTCGATACGATTGCTGCATGACATAGGATTCCGCCATACTCGGTCACTATACCCGATAGTATCGCAAATTTGGGTGTCCAGCCGGTATCGGTGAATTTTGTAACAAGTATATCGCCCTCTTGCAGGCGGTCTATCTCTGAAAGATCTTTAATTAATCTTGCGGTTGCTGTTACGGATCCATTGTTTGCCCCAAGACCTTTAATTGTATTTTTAGAAGAATTTTCATCAGATTTTACGGTGAAATTACTGCCGATTTCGTTCTCGCTCATATAATTTCGATAAGATGCGTAATATATTTTGTTTTTATCGATTATCTGTTTCAGCTGATCCGCATTCATTGTTCCGCTTATATACTCCCAAAGGTCGCCAACTTTGAGGAACCAAACATCTTCCCAATTTTCAAAAACTCCGCTGCTTTGAAGATATTTTGCGTATTCTATGGTATACATACGAAGCATATAATAAAATCTTGTTGAAACATCTCGAAATTCTTCACGCCACCAAAGCATACGTCTCATATTTTCGATTTTTTTTACAATAGATTTATATTTGCTATTAGATGTGTTTTCTTTTATGTTTCTTAAAATTTCGTTATATACTTTTTTTCCATTTTCTTTATCTTTTTCGGGTGAAAAAGAATCATCAAGAGTTATCGTATTTTTTATTACACGAATTACAGATTGTGGTTCTTCATAATAGCACGGATATGTTATATCAAGTTCTTTGTCGGAATGGTATCCGTATTTGTTAATTATTTCGGCTGTTTCGGGCAAATAAAAATCATTTGATTCAAGCATTCCGGCTATTTCGTTTTCAGAATGAGATAACCAAAAATTCATTGTTGTATTATCGTTTCTTATGTGGCGAGTTAGTGTCCAAATATCATAAAACGGAAGCAAGTGCGAAATATTATCTATACTTCCAAGCAAAGATAAATAATCACTTTCGGAAACATATTTGAGAAGGCTGTCTTTATATATGGATTGGTGAATAGTATTTATGAATATCTGCCAAAAATATGTTGTTTCACTTCTAAGATAGGTGTCGTGGGTAATTTCGTAAAATTCGTTAGTAATATTCTGAATAGCTCCGGTATCGAATTTTTCTTTATATTCAAAATATTTATCGAGCAATTCGGATTTATATTTATCTGAATTTTTTTGTCTGTCATGTAGAAGCCTTGTTTGATGATATACAATTCTTATCATCTTAAAAACAGATTTCGGATTTATTTTTGTTACTTGACCATCACCGCTGTAATTTCCGATAATTCCGTATTCGTTATCAAATTCACGCTCTTTGTATCCGATAATTTGACTCATCGTTTTTTTGACTGCACTCATATTCCAATATGGTCTGCCATAGAACATCTCGCCGAGTTTGCGAGGAAGTTCATCATCTCTCAAAATTTTCGAATCAACTATAAATTTTCTGAGAGAATATTCCCAAATATATTCATACAGCGACCACATATACGGAGTACAGATTGTAGCAGAAATGCCTCCGTCTTTAAAATCGGCAGTTGTCCACATATACGGGGTGCCTGTGTACGAGAGTTTGGTTATTGCTCTCGACTGCAAAATATAAAGAACCCCTTTACTGATTGCAAATTCAATATCGCACGGATAACCGAAAAACTGCTGTATTTTTCCAAATGTATGAGCTATCTCCGACAATTTTTCGGAAGAAAGAAATTTGTGCGGAACATCGTTTTCTTTTTTTACTTCGGTATCATTGTACCAGTCATAGAAATACTGTTCGGGAGCGGTTTTTCCGCTTACGAAATTTTCTCCGAGTCCCTCGGAAATTTCGATAAGCATCTGTTTATCGATACCTGTTGTAGGGTCGATGTTAAAACAAACTCCGCTAATATCCGCATCAACCATTTCTTGTATGATTACCGACATCTTCATGGATTCTATCGAAATATTTTGGTTGATTATGTAAGATAAATTTGTTTCTCCAAACATGGATTTATAACATTCTATAACCTTATTACATATATCCTTTTTGCTGACATTTAAGAATGTACTGTATTGTCCTGCAAAGGAATAGTTTGCAAGGTCTTCGGCACTTCCACTGCTTCTGACAGCATATAGTTTTTTGTCATCGATAAATTTATCGATTTCGCTTTGTAGTTTTTTGGGAAGGTTTTTGTTATTCAAAACACGGCATATTTTTAGTGAAATATCCGATACATTTGATTTATCAAGATTTTTTAACAATTTATTTATATCGGATTTTATTCCCGCATCATTGATAAATTCATCATAGGCGTAAATATCCAGAATGATTCCTCCGGGAACATTAAATCCTGCCTTCAACATCTGAAGCAAATATTTGCCTTTATTTCCTATATTTTTATCATTATTCTCATTTTTATTTAAAAATACGATCACTGTTTTTCTGTCCTTTTAAAACATATTTTTTCTCAATCCTACAAAATACAGCAACATATTCAATATTATATGAGTTGCCGCACCAACAATTACATACAACAAATATTTAGTTATACCTAAATCATAAAATAGCCACACAACGATAGCACAGCCAAATATCGAATCGGCTTGATCAAGAAATACAAAAAAGATTTTCAAAAATCCACTGATTGTTTTACCCGGAGTAATATCAAGTCTTCTTTTAAGAAAGCTGTTCGGAAGTTCAAAAATCGAATACGCTGTACCAAGCAGAAATCCAACCAAAATGTTAAACAAAATTGTATTTGTATGATATATGTAGAAAAAATCAAAATTTTCTATATTCGAAATACTGCAAATGAATCCCCACAATACTGAAAAAATACTATTTAGGATAACATATCCGATTAATCCTTTCCATGTTTTGTTATCTCCAAAAACTCGCTTGCCGTCAGAAAGACATTTTCCGTTATCAATAGGTTTTTTTGCTGTTTTCAGAAGATTTGATTTACACCACGCCATATTGAATATTCCGGCAAAAATAACCGGTACAAGTGTTACATACATCATAAGTATCGTTCTTAGCATTTTATGATCATATCCTTTTAGGTTAAATCTCTTTGTAATGATACTACAAAGTTTAATGTAAATCAAGTTGAAAAACAAAAATATTCGTTATTGAGACAATTTTATAATATCAAAAACTATTGAGGTGTTTCGATGTATGTAGTATAATAAAAGTGACATACTCCCACCACCTACGCTTCGCTTAGAGGTGGGGGCTTCTCGTTCAAGTACAGCAACCTGTGCTGACTGCTTTTTCTCTTGTTGCTCTATTCGAAATAATGATGTGATTGAATCGCCGTTACCAAATCAAATTCTTCATCAAAATTGAGATTCTCGGAACCAATACAACTAAATTTACA
>CACXHC010000178.1 GCA_902767285.1 uncultured Ruminococcus sp. | reverse complement strand
TTGTTCTCGCTATGATAATCGAAAAAATAACCGGTATGGATTTCGATAAATATCTGAAAAAGAACGTTTTTGATATTTGCGGTATGACTTCAACTGGTTATTATGAACTTGATAAACTTCCGGCAAAGTGTGCCAATAATTATATTTACTGTTCCGAAACGAATGACTACCGCACAAATATATTCTCGGTAGACGCAAAGGGAACAGGTGCAGGCGGTGCGTTCATAACCGTTGGCGATATAATCAAATTTTGGAAAGCATTATTAAATGGCGAATTGCTATCAATAAATATGGTTTCCGAAATGTTCAGCAAACACAGCGGAGACAGAACGGATTTTTACGGATTCGGAGTTTGGATAATCGACAATCCAAACGGGCATGATTATGTATATTTTCAAGGCTGTGACCCGGGAGTTAGTTTTATTTCGGAGTACAATTCCGACAAAAAAATTATATCTGTTTTGGTCAGCAATTATGGCGATAACGTATGGGCGGAAATGGACAAAATACGCAAAAAATTTTATTCATAACTTGGAGATAAAAAATGAAAGACTTGTTTGTAATAGATTTACATGATTACGAGGACTATTACCGTATTTCCAAAAGACCTTCCGCACGGGGAATAATAATCAATGAAGGTAAAATCGCCCTTGTGTACAGTAAAAGCAAAAATTATTATAAACTTCCCGGCGGAGGATTAGAGAAAAATGAAGATTTGAAAACGGCTCTTATCCGAGAAGTTAAAGAGGAAGTCGGATTAATTATAATCCCCGAAAGTATTACCGAATTTGGCAGGGTGTTGCGTCGTCAAAAGAGCAATTATTTTGAAGAAACTATATTTGAACAGGAAAATTTCTATTTTTTGTGCAAAGCCGAGAATTGTCAGGTTGAGCAGAATCTCGATAGTTACGAAAAAGAAGCCGATTTCGTTCTGCGATTTACAAATATAGACGATGCTATCGAAACAAATCAGAATTATCACAGTGATGACGGTTTCGACGTGAACATGATAAAACGAGAACTCATGGTTTTTCAATTAATAAAGAAATCAAATCTAATAGCTGAAAAGGGGAATCCGTTATATGAAAATCACTCTGGAAACTGAAAGATTAATACTAAGACCATTTACCGAGGACGATGCGGAAGATATGTTTTTCGGGTGGGCGAATGACCCCGAAGTTACAAAATATCTTACATGGGACACTCACAAAAGCATAGACGAAACCAAAAGTGTTATTGATATGTGGATAAAAGAATACAACAATCCCGAAAAAATAAATTTTGCCATAGAGCTAAAATCCGAAAAGAAACTTATTGGCGGAATAGATGTCGTTGGTTACTCTAACGGAATCCCTGTAATCGGATACGACCTTTCAAGAAAATACTGGAATAACGGATATATGACAGAGGCGTGTTCTTGTATGGTAAATTTTTTGTTTGAACGAGGATTCACAGAAATACATATTGACGCCGCTGCGGAAAATATCGGTTCAAACAAAGTTATACAAAAATGCGGGGGAGTTCTTGTAGAAACCAAAACAAAAAAGATAAAGAAAACATCAATGCAAATAAATAAGTATATTGTGAAAAAGAGTTAATGAGATCTAACTGCACAGCAAAGAGTTACTTTACATTTACAAAAAGTTTTTTTGCTTCTTTTTTTTCAAAAAAAGAAGAGAAAAAAAGAAGAGAAAAAAATCAGGAATCGTCCTCAAGACTGAGAGCGTCAATTTCTTTAATGAGCTGGGTTTTTCTTTCGTAGAACAACAACTCTTGATTATACTTATTGTAATCGCCACCGCCGAACTCGCCGATAAATTTGGCTGTGTAGTAATTGGCGGTAAGCTCGGTTGTGAGAATGAGGACTTCTTGTCCTGTGCCGAAGCACTCGTTTGTAAATGCAAAAATATTATTTATTGAATTAGTCGCTTTTTCAACAATTTTTTTGAGTTCCTTAACGTCTTTATTGAACTCTTTTCTGACCGCCGCAATCGCTTTGGCTTTATCGGTTTCGCCGATAATTAGTTCTGAATACTTGGTTATCTGCTCAATAGAGGTTTTAGAAACATATATATCATCTCTGGACATACTACCGGACTTTTTGCCCGCTTGCAGAATTTTTTGTTCTTGAGTTGCAAATTCGAGAAGGCTTTCGGACGGCGAACGATTCGTTTTTTCAAGACTCGTTTTGTAATCCTTCATCAAACGCTGCATTTTCAAAACAACTTGTCTTGTGTTTATGCAATATCTGACTTCGCTAACAAGAGCGTCTATCATAAGACCGAGAAGGGAGAGTCTTTCATCAAATTTTGAGGCTTCGGCTCTTCTCTTTATCTCATCGGACGCTTTACCGGCAAGAATCGTTTCTACCTGATAATCACTTTGATATTTTCTGAACAGTTGATAATAATTCGAAAAACTTTTTGCTATCTTTTTATCTTGAATATACTGGCGAATTAAATCTTCGTCAACTTCGATGTTTTTTAATTCGTAAACTCGAATCATCTTGCTGAGGTCATCCCAGCCACGAGCCGTAACAAAAGATTTTCCGTCAACGGTGGATTTGATAGAATAGAAATCCGGCTTCTTTATATCAAGATACGTTATAACAGAGGGGTGAACTCCTGTATAATATGCGTACTCTTTCCATACGTTAAAATCGGGTTCGACATCGATTCTTTTGAGTCTATCCCATGTTACTATATCAAATTCACGCACGGAGTTATTATATTCGGGAGGATTGCCGGCGGTTACGACTATCCAACCATCAGGAACTTTATGTCTGCCGAAAATTTTGTATTGGAGAAACTGCAACATTATCGGGGCGAGTGTTTCGGATACGCAGTTTATCTCATCAAGAAACAAAATGCCCTCTTCAATTCCTGTTTCTTCCATCAAAATATAAACGGACGCAATTATTTCGCTCATGGTGTATTCCGAAATATCGCACTCGATACCCTTGAAAACTTTATGCTCTATGAACGGCAAGCCTAACGCACTTTGTCTTGTGTGGTGAGTCATGGAGTATGATAATATACCAACACCCATTTCAGCAGCGATTTGCTCCATTATCGCTGTTTTGCCTATTCCCGGAGGCCCCATAAGAAAAACAGGTCTTTGTCTTTCTGAGGGAATAAGATATTCACCTTTTTCATCTTTGGCAAAATATGCCGTCATAGCGTTAGAAATTTGTTTTTTAGCTTTTTTGATATTCATATTAAATCTCCCTTGATTGTAATACTAATTTTATCGCCCACGGCGGAACATCCGGATTTTCGTATTCATCATTTACATAAACAAATGCGGTGTGATAATCGGGCTGATGTTCGGGGAATACTCCAAATCCATCTGTAAAATAGATAAGCCCTTTCAGATTGGTAAATTCGTGATTGTCGATCAACTTGTTGACGTAGGTAAACACAGGGCGGAAATCCGTTCCGCCGAATCCGAACAGATTCATAGTTTTTATATAATTATCGAACTCCTCTTGTGATGTGATTTTGACATCGCTTTGAATTTCGGCATCACACTGAACAATATGTATATTGATTTTCGAGAAAAAAGACTCCGTGGTTTTGAGTATGTTATACGTTTTTTGAACGAATTTTTGGACAAGTTCACCACTAACCGAACCTGATGTATCAATAGCGATAACAAATTCCTTTATTCGCTTAACATCTTTATACTCAAGAGGTTCAATAAGCGGAATTTTGCCGTACAGCATAAGACCGTAGGTATAGAAAATATAATCGAACTCTTCGTCATTGATTTTCATGACCTCGCCCATTATCGAGAATTTTTTCAAAAATGAGGTGTAATCGTATTTTTCTCGGTTGACTTCCATCAGATTTTGAGTGAGTCCGCCTGCTTGGGTGCCTCTCTCCTGCTCGATAGTTTCGAGAGCGGTCTGCACATACTGAGATATATCTTGCCACATTTGTTCAAGCTCTTGGCGTGAACCTGCGTTTTTTTGATTTTGGTCATTATCTTCGTTTTGATTTTGATTTTGGTCATTATCTTCGTTTTGATTTTGGTTCTTGTTTTGATTTTGATTTTTGTTTTGATTTTTATTTTGATTATTTTTTTTCGACTGACCGTTACCGTTACCGTCATCGTCATCGTCATTTTTTTTGTACCAAACATCATGATTATCGAGCGAGAAAATTCTTTCGTATTCGCAGATAGTTCTTTCGCTGAGATTTGCGTCAAGAAAATATCTGTACAGCATTTCGGCGGTAACGTATTTCACTTTTGTTGAAAGAGTTCTAATAATATCTTTCTCGACATGAATACGCTTTACATCGACAATTTCAATATCAAGACCGTTGATGGAGTTTTCAACGGCGATGTCGCAAGCGAGATTCCAGAAACGCTCATCGACAAGCGTGCCTATGAACATATGTCGATAAATACAGTGGAAAATGCTGTGGAGGTACTCTCGGACAGGCATTTCCTGTTCGGCTCGGTAGCTTTCGAGAATGTGCATGGGGCGATAGTAGTAGTGTTCGCCATCGGTGGAGGTGGTGTCAATCATGCTTGGAACGAGCGTTAAACGTCCAATCGCTGAGTCCATAAACCTCATGTTAACTACAAGCAGATTTTTCGACATATTTATGATGTTGAACGCGATTTGATTTATTCTTTCGAGCTGTTCCAATGACAGCATATTTTCATCTCCTTTTTGAACAAAATTTCTATTGTATGTATTTATTATATCATACCGTGTTACAAAAAGCAAATATTTACTAAAAAATATAGAAACAAAATCTGATTGCTTCAGGTGGCTTTTCTTGGGAAAACCTTTTTTGAAAAAAAGGTTTTCCCAAACCCTTTCCAAAAAACTTCAATTGTGAAACATTTACTTAATTTCATGTAAACAAATCCGACTGCGTACTGATGCAGTCGGATTTGTTTTAGTTTATAGAATATCAGTTGAAAAGCGAAAAATTTATATAGTTAAAGTTTTTTTTGCTTCTTTTTTTTTCAAAAAAAAGAAGGCAGGGGTTCGGGGACGGCAGTCCCCGACAAGCTATGAGATTATTTTGTCAAAATGCTCGGAGCAAGCAGATTCGAGAGCTTTGACGATTATTTTCAGTGTTTTGATTCGAGCATACTTTTTGTCGTTTGACTCGATGATATACCAAGGAGCGTTTTTGGTGCTTGTAAGGGCGAGCATTTCATCAACGGCGACTTCGTAGCTGTCCCACTTTTCACGATTTCGCCAATCTTCATCGGTGATTTTCCACTGTTTTTCGGGGGTGTTCTGACGGTCGGTGAATCGGGCGAGCTGGGTATCCTTGTCTATATGAATCCAGAATTTCAGAACAACGGCTCCCCAATCGGTGAGAGTGCGTTCAAACTCGTTTATCTCGTTGTAGGCACGTTTCCAGTCTTTTTCGGAGCAGAATCCCTCAAGACGTTCTACCATTACTCTGCCGTACCATGTGCGGTCAAAAATTGTGATGTGTCCTGTTCGGGGGAGGCGTGTCCAGAATCTCCACAAGAAATGGCGATTTAATTCGTGCGGAAGAGGTGAGGCTATCGGCTGAACATCAAATCCTCGTGGGTCGAGAGGATACGCAACTCGTCTGATATTTCCGCCTTTGCCGGCAGCGTCCCAGCCTTCGTAACAAAGAATAACGGGAATCTTTTTTCTATATACTATGTTGTGGAGTTCGGTTAAGCGTGACTGCAATTTTTTCAGTTCTTTTTTGTAATCTTCATCGCTGATTGATGGAGATAAATCAACATCGGCGAGCTTTGGCATACTTACGAGCGGAAATTCTTCTTCGAATGGTTCGCCCGTGTATTTGCCATCGGATAAACCTCTGTCGATTCGGTCAACAATGAGTTTTAAAGCATCACGAACCGCCGTTCTTTTGCGACTTCCATCAAGAATATGCCACATAGCGGTATCACTTGTTTTCTCCATAAAATCATCGAAAGCCTCCATGTAACGCTTGTACTCCTTTTGTTGACGAATATCGTCACGAGTAACTCGCCACTCAGTTTGAGGAGATTCGGCTAAATCCTTTAATCGCTTGAACTGCTCTTCTTTGTCAATGTGCAAAAAAATCTTTACTATCAGATAACCGCCGTTTTTAAGCTGTCGTTCAAACTCGTTTATCTGACGCACACGATGTCGATACTCGGTCTTTGTGATATCGTGATACAGAAAACTACGAACAGCACTGTCCATCCAGCCCGAGTCGAAAAATGCAATTTTGCCGTTCTCGGGAATAGCCGCCGCATATTGATGCAAAAACGGCATTCTTAAATCTGATTCGGGAATTATCGGCGGTGATACAACATTGTAAAAACGGGGGTCTATCTCGCTGATAAGCTCTTTTATCAAACTGCCCTTTCCCGATGCCGACCAGCCCTCTATTAAAACAATTACGGGAAGTTTGGCATCTCTCAAAAGCTGCTGCTGTGAAAGAAGTTTCTCTCTTAAAACTTTTATTTCGTTGTTGAGGGTTGTCTTGTCCTCACTCTTTTTCTTTTCAAAATCTTTTAGCATAAACTACTCCTCCTTAACTTTTTTAGTTTTCCCAAACCCTTTCCAAAAAACTTTAATTCGTGTGCGGTAATTACTGTGTTACAGTTGGGGTTATTTGCTTCTTTTTTTGAAAAAAAAGAAGCAAAAAAACTTTAATGCGTGTTGGCTCAATTTTGCTTTGCAGTATGCTTACTCCTCTCGCCTTGCCTCGACTATTTGAGAGAATGTAACTCCGTATTTTATCGCAATATCTCTTGCATACGAAACACCCTGCGGCGGTGCTATCGATACTTTAAACGAACGCACACCGTGATCAACACCGGTTATAAGGCTTTCGACTCTGCTTGTTCCTTCTGTTTCGGTGTTGAGAATATCGAGATTTCGGGCAAGTTCGTGCATATGTGTGTTGAATATCGTCCTTGTTCCGAAATATCTCATTGATTTGACTACATCTTTGGCTATATAAAGTCCTTCGGATACGTTCGTTGTAGCAAGACTCTCGTTGAATAAAAGCAAGCTTTCGTCTGTGGCAACTTTGAAAATCTCGGCGATTCGCTTTGACTCCTCACCCAAGCGACCTAAATCGACAGTTTCGTTTTCGTCTGCGGGAAAATGCGTGTATATACTGTCGCACGGACTAAACGAGAAACTTTTCGCCGGAACGTATATCCCGTTTTGAGCGAGCAGAAAAGCAAGTCCGACAGCTTGCGTAAATGTTGTTTTTCCGCCACGGTTGGGGCCTGTCATTATGTAGATTCTCGCTTTGTCGGAGAACTCGAAATCATTTCCGATAATTTCTATTTTTTCGCCAGAATGAGTTTTTATGGCGAGTTTCATGTTATATAAATCTTTGGCGAAAAGTTCACGGTTTTTTGTAGGGAGAATTTCGGGCTTGCACAAAACGAGTCCTTCATCTTGCAATTTAGAAATATAGTCCGCCCATCTTATGTAGAAAATGATTTCGGGAACAAGCGACACAAGTGTAAATCCGCTTATGCTGACATATTTGTGAAGGGTGTCTTTCAGCGATTTTACGATTTTTTTAACTATCGCCGTAACGGTCTTTGTGAGATTTTTGGAGAGAGCATCTTCACCCGTTGCGGAATCGCCTGTATAAATGTTGGCATCTCGTATTTCGCTTACCGCAACGCCTGCGAGTCCGAGCTTGACGGAAGAGGGATTCTGTGCGTGGAAATTTCGGATACTCGCAAAACCGGGGGTGTCGTTTAAATCTTCGGTTTTAGAAAGCCTATCCATGAAGTTTTTAAGAATACCGACCTCGGCAATAACGAAACTGTTTACGGAGATTATGCCGGCTTCCACAGGGCGGAGCATATCATCAAGATTGACCCCCAGAGTGATACTTCTTATGTGTCGAGCCAGTTTGAGAGCTTCTTGAATATCTTTTTTTATTTCGGGAAATCCTGAATTATCATGAATATTTGTAACGATTTTTCTAAGTTCGATTAACCCGGCGGAAGATATATCGAAATTTTCGAGAGATGTTTTCATTTGAGTAATGCAGTCAACATAACCATCAATTTCTCTGAGTCGGTTTATGAGCGACCATATATCTGAAGCCTCGGTATCTTTTTTGAATTTTTCGAGTTCACGCAAATCGCCCAAAGTTGCGAGGAGTTTTTCGAGGTCGGCACGCAGACTCGGATTTTTGTATAAATCATCGAAGATATCACATCGATATTGTATAACATCTTTGTCAGATGTAAGATTTATCATAAGATTTTTGAGAGAACCTCTTTCGAAAGCATCATCGGTAAGGGCAGAGCATATATAATCTATGGATAGATCATTGACCGCCTGCGGCGGAAGAAGTTTGTATTTTGCAGAAGAATCACTCGGGTGAAGTAAACTAAAATCCATAAACAAGCCTCCTAATATTTAGTAAAAACATAAACGTCTGTAATAATTTTATCATACAAAAAATATAAATTCAATAAAAACTTATGTAGAATGTAAAAAAATTGTTAATATCAAAATAAGACTTGATTTTTTTGGAAAAATGGTATAGAATATATTTAGCACTCAAGAAGTGCGAGTGCTAAATTGAATTTTTGGTCAATTTTTTAGGAGGAATATTGTTATGAAAATCAGACCGCTTGCAGACAGAGTAATTCTTAAGGCTGAAAAGGCTGAAACCAAAACCACCAGCGGAATTTATCTTGCGACTGCGGCTCAGGAGAAACCGCAGGTTGCCGAAGTTGTTGAAGTAGGCCCCGGCGGAGTTGTTGACGGCAACGAGGTTGTTATGACCGTTAAAGTTGGCGATAAAGTTATCACAAACAGTTACGCAGGAACTAAAGTTAAAATGGACGGCGAAGAGTTCACAATTGTTCGTCAATCTGACATTCTTGCTGTTGTTGAGTAATTTTCGATTATTTGGAGGTAATATATTATGGCAAAGCAAATTATTTATGGTGAGGAAGCTCGCAAGGCTTTGAAATCGGGCGTTGATCAGCTCGCAGATACAGTTAAAATAACATTAGGCCCCAAGGGAAGAAACGTTGTTCTTGATAAAAAATTCGGTTCTCCGCTTATTACAAACGATGGTGTTACAATCGCAAAGGAAATCGAACTTGACGACCCCTTCGAGAATATGGGTGCCCAGCTTGTTAAGGAAGTTTCGGTTAAGACTAACGATGCCGCAGGCGATGGCACAACAACAGCGACACTTCTTGCACAGGCTCTTATTCGTGAGGGCATGAAGAACGTTACAGCAGGTGCAAACCCGATGATTCTCAAAAAAGGTATTCAAAAGGCTGTAAAAGCTGCTGTTGATTCTGTTGTTAAGAACTCTCAGGCAGTAAACGGCTCGGACGATATAGCAAGAGTTGCGACAATTTCATCGGGTGACGAATATATTGGTCAGCTCATCTCCGAGGCTATGGAGAAAGTTAAGAAAGATGGCGTTATTACTGTTGAGGAAAGCAAAACCGCCGAAACTTATTCCGAAGTTGTTGAAGGTATGATGTTCGACAGAGGATATATTGCACCTTACATGGTTACAGACTCCGACAAAATGATTGCCGAACTCGATGACCCTTACATTCTCATCACAGATAAAAAGATTTCTTCAACACAAGAAATTTTCGGCATACTTGAGAGTATCGTAAAAGCGGGTGCAAAACTTCTCATTATCGCAGAAGATGTCGAAGGCGATGCACTCACAACACTTATTCTCAACAAACTCAGAGGCGTATTTAACTGCGTAGCAGTAAAGGCTCCCGGATTTGGTGACAGAAGAAAAGAAATGCTTCAGGATATAGCTATTCTCACAGGTGGTCAGGTTATCAGCTCTGATTTGGGTCTTGAGCTGAAAGATGCTGATATGTCACAGCTTGGCAAAGCACGTCAGGTAAAAATAGACAAAGAAAATACTATCATCGTTGACGGTAACGGCGACTCGAACGAAATCAAAGCAAGAATCGCACAAATCAGAAATCAGCTCGAAACCACAACTTCCGAGTTTGATAAGGAAAAACTTCAGGAAAGACTTGCTAAACTTGCCGGCGGTGTAGCTGTTATCAAGGTTGGTGCAGCAACAGAAATCGAAATGAAGGAGAAAAAACTCCGCATTGAGGACGCTCTTGCCGCAACAAAAGCCGCTGTTGAAGAAGGTATCGTTGCCGGCGGTGGTACTGCTCTCATGAACGCTGTTCCCGCTGTTCAGGCTGAACTCGAAAAAGCAACAGGCGATGAAAAAACAGGTATAGCAATCGTTCTCAAAGCTCTCGAAGAACCCGTTCGCCAGATTGCATCTAACGCAGGTCTGGAAGGCTCCGTTATTGTTGAAAATATCAGAAATTCCGAGAAAACCGGATACGGCTTCAACGCCCTTACAGAAGAATATACCGACATGATTTCCGCCGGTATCGTTGACCCAACTAAAGTTACTCGTTCCGCTCTCGAAAATGCCGCTTCTGTCGCTGCTATGGTTCTTACCACCGAATCCCTCGTTACCGATATCAAAGAACCTGCTCCCTCTGCTCCTGCTGCTCCCGATATGGGCGGTATGTACTAATCTTTGGGGGCTATCACCCTACTGTTGAGGGCTGCCGCCCTACTGTTGGGGGCTGCCGCCCCC
>CACXHC010000177.1 GCA_902767285.1 uncultured Ruminococcus sp. | reverse complement strand
TGTTCAACACGCTTTGCATTGTAGTTGGATTTTTATTTTTCTCTTCTTTTTTTGAAAAAAAAGAAGCAAAAAAACTTTAATTTGTGTTCGATATGCTTTGCATTGTAGTTGGATTTACTTGTTTCGCAGATGTACAACACATTACAGTGTAAACTTAAGTGCGAACCGAAGTTTTTGCCCCGCTTTTTTCAAAAAGCGGGAAAAAATTAATTTGTGTATGCTTTGTTTAATTAACGACTGTCACTTTTGATTTGCTTACACCCAAAACTCCGGCAACTGCTGAGGTGATTTTTTCTCTTATAAACGAACTGTCACCGCCCGAACATACAACCAAAACTCCTCGGATTTCGGGCATTCGCTGTTTTCGAAGTACCGTTTTTTCGGTGCCGTCTTTCTGACGTACAATAACGTATTCGTCCGTTTCGGAGTAGCGGTCGTTGTCTGATGAATCTTCACTCCCGATTGTTTTATCTACTGCAAAAATATCTTCGGTGCTGCTTTCCATGGTTATCATTACACTGACGTTTCCTGCTCCGCTTATGCGTGATATTATCTCGCTGAGTTCGTTTTCCAGGTCGATGCGGTATTCCTGCGAAATATCGGTGTTGGCGGAATCTGAATCCGTGTCGGTGGTGCGTTGGTTGTCCGGCTGTATGTAGCTCGATATAAATATCAGCGTTATTCCGACTATGCCCGCAATCAAGATTATTTTTTGCCGATTCTGCGGAGAGATTTTTGATAGAATTTTTCTGAATACGTCCACTGGTTTTTTCTCCCGATTTTTATTGTATGGTTATATCGCACACCGTACCAAATTCACTGCAAATAAAATTTTCGGTTTCGTCAATGCGGTCGATATTGCTTTTATCGAGTGTTACTCTCACCATAGTAATATATACGTTTCCGTCAGACGAAATATTCGTGCTTACCGAAACATCTAAAACCGTCAGATTTTTTTCAATGAGCGATTGTGTTATTATTTCTGTCATGTTTTTTGAAAATTCCTGTTGTGTCACTTTGTCGAGCCAGTCTGTATAATTAGGCTCGATTGACGGAATTTCAATATTAAAATCGGGTAAAGTCTTAATTTCGGAAAGCGGAGAAATTAAGCTCGATACTGCAATCAGACTTAGTATAAAATATACGGTTTTTCTTGTTGAGCTTTCGGGAAGAAGAATTTCGGCAATCGATATTACGGCAGAACAGAGGCATAACAAAATAGTATAAGTTTTAAGCCGGCTTTCCAACGAATACTAACCTCCCGATATTATCAAAATTGCAGTGCTGATTATATAGAGTGCCATTGTGCATATCAAAATGGCAAAGATTATCGAAATTATCGCCGATACCTCGCAGAGAAAAGAGGAGGTTTTGTCCGAGCCGAAAATATCACAAACCGCCGATGCGGTCAGAATTACAAACTGCCAGATACAGCATTTTACAATTGCTGTTATGAAAATAGCAAACACGGCTATTATCGCCATTGTTCCCACTCCCGATTTGAGTACCGAAACACTCCCCAAAACAGTTTGATATGCGTCACTCAAAGCCCCTCCAACAAGCGGAACAAAACTGCTAACCGCAAATTTTACCGCTTTGTTTGATAAATTATCGGCAGAGGTTGTTATTATGGATTTGGTTGTCAGAAATGCCACAAAAAGCGACATACAAAATGTTAGTATGAATTTGGATATTTTTTTGAATGTGTTTATTACTCCTTTAAATCGGAATTTTCCTAAAGAAGATACAATCGACAATGCCGTTACGCTTTTTAGTATGGGTATGACAAATCGTGATGTTACTTGAACTACAAAACTGCTTGCGTAAATCATAGAGGTGCAGTAAAACGAGCCTTCGGAAGGCTTGCCCGAAGCTATGGTTAAGCCCGAAATCACGGGAATATATAAAATCATGAAGTTTCCCGAATTGGAGATGGTGTTCGAAAGTTCGTTTATCAGCGAGAGTATGGGCGGAGTTATCGCCGATACTGTGCATAAACTGCGTACAACAGAAAAAACTTCGGTTGAAAGAGAGCTTGTCTGCAAAGCGTCAAGAGCTGTCGAAATTATGATTATCGAGAGTATACCGAAAAGTATTTTTATCGGTTCATGAATGTTTTTTTCGATTAGTTTTGATATTGACGAAATCAGACTTGAAAATGAAATATCATCGGTGTTTTGTGCGGAGAAATCATCAAATCCGATATTGTCCAAAAAGCCGACGGCTTGTTCGGGAATTGCGTATGTAAGGTCGTCAGCACCGCTTTCGGTGTACAGTTGAGAATAGAGGTCTTGTTCATCGGTGATGTTTGGTTCAGCGTGGGCGGTCATCGAAAATATTGAAAATAGAGTCCACACAATTAGGACGAACATCGTTTTTTTGAACATTCCCAAACCTCTCCTTAAAAAACGGTTACAATATTTATATTCTAAAAATCGGATAATTATACTACTGAAAATCTATAAATTTATGAAGGTGAAAAAATGAATATATCAGCAATATATCATGTATCAACAGACAATTATTGTTATCCTAAAGACGAAAACACACTTGTAATTAAAATTCAGACGGGCAGAGATGTAACGGGAGTTATGCTCGTTTGGGGTGACCCGTTTATCTGGGGTCTTTTCGGAAGTGATGACAAATGGAACGGCAACAACGTTCAAATGCAGAAGATGTTCGATTTGCAAAATAACATAATTTGGCAAGCCGAAATCACCCCCGAATATAAAAGATGCAGATATTATTTTGTTATCTCTTCGGGTGATGACGTTTGTTATTATGTGGAGGACGGAACATACACTAAAAATCAGTTTAAAAACTACAAGGGCAGACGACAGGATTTCTTTTTTCCGTGGATGAACAGTGCGGATATAATAAAACCTGCGGATTGGGTAAACGAAACAATCTGGTACCAAATTTTTCCGGAGAGATTTTGTTCAAGCGGAAAAAATTTCGGCGGAAAATTCAAAAAGTGGAAAGATGTAAACGAATCTGTTAACTCGTTAGATTTTTATGGCGGAGATTTAATTGGTGTTACAAGTAAGCTTGATTATCTGAAAAATCTTGGGATTACCGGAATATATTTCACACCTGTTAATCTCAGTAATTCAAATCACAAATACAGTACGACAGATTACAGAATGATTGACCCTGATTTCGGCACAGAAGAGGATATGCGAAATCTTGTGTTACAGGCTCACGAAAGAAATATCAGAGTTATGATGGACGGCGTGTTTAATCACTGCGGAGGGAATTTCGAGCCGTGGCAAGATGTATGTGCAAAGGGCAAAGATTCGAGATATTTTGATTGGTTCATGATAAATAAATATCCTTTCGAAAATTCGCCGGGACGTGCAAAAAGAGGAGAATATTTTGCGTTCGCTTTTGTTGACGGTATGCCCAAACTCAACACAAACAATGATGAGGTAATCGAGTATTTAACGGATATTTGCGTTGAGTGGGTAAAAAAATATGATATCGATGCCCTAAGATTAGATGTATCGGACGAAGTTTCGCACAAATTCAACAAGCGTCTGCGACAAAAATTATTTTCCATAAAGCCGAATTTCTACATAGTGGGCGAAGTTTGGCACGATCCTATGCCTTGGCTCAGAGGTGATGAGTTCGATTCTGCGATGAACTACTCATTACAGGAGGCAATCGAGAGTTTTTGGAGAAATCCGACTCTCACTGCCGAAGATTTCAGACGTAAAATTCAAACTTGTTTAAATAGGTATCCCATTCAAACGAGCGAAGTCATGTTCAATCTGCTTGACTCGCACGACACACCACGTCTTATAACGAGATGCGGGGGAGATGTGGACTCATTTTATCAAGAATTGTGCGTGCTGTTCACTCTGCCGGGTACAGCCTGCATATATTACGGAACAGAAATCCGTATTGAGGGCGGTCACGACCCTGACTGCCGAAGATGTATGCCGTGGGCGGAAATTCAAAACGGCAGTTATGATGACAGAATCGCAGAAATGAAAAAGCTGATTTCCGTCAGAAAAAACACACCATCTTTGAGAAACGGCAACATCAATTTTGTAAACAGCGGAAACGACCGAATTATTGTTTACGACAAACTCGATTACAGAGTTGTTTTGAACTGCTCCGAAGAAAATTTTGACATTGGAAATTTTGAAAAAATCGTATACAGCAGAAAACTTAACGGAACAATTCTTTCAAGTGGCGGTTCAGTAATATTTCAAAAAAATTAAGGAGTGCGGTTATGATTAAAGGCGTGATTTTTGATGCAGACGGAACTCTGCTCGATTCTATGGGATTTTGGACGAGCACTGTTTTTGATATTATCGAGCTTGCCGGAGTAAAAGAACCCGAACCCGGACTTATAGAAAAAATGACTCCTATGTCGATGTACGAAGGAGCCGTCTATATGAAGGAAAATTACGGAATAGAGTTATCTGTTGAAGAAATTATGGAACAGGAAAACAAAAAGGTCTTGGAATTCTATCAAACGAAAGTTCAGCTCAAAAAAGGCATGAAAGAGCTTGTTTTTCGTTACAAAAATATGAATATCCCGATGGTTGTCGCAAGTGCTACCGAAAAAAGCATGATCGAAAAAGCTCTTGCCCATGTGGGAATACTCGATTGCTTTGTTGACGTGCTTTCGTGCAGTGACATCGGTAAGGGGAAAGATTTCCCCGACATCTTCCTAAAAGCCTGTCAGTTGATGAACACCGCTCCCGAAAACACGGTCGTTTATGAGGACTCGCCTATCGCCATAGCTACCGCCCAAAATTCCGGCTTTTTTACCGTTGACGTAAGCTCTTTTTCTTCTTTTTTTTGAAAAAAAAAGAAGCAAAAAAAACTTTAATT
>CACXHC010000176.1 GCA_902767285.1 uncultured Ruminococcus sp. | reverse complement strand
GGAAAACTCGTTGCCGATTCTCCTACGGAAGATTTGTCAAAAGTGTTCGGTAAATCAAATAAACTGCGTGTGCAGGTGAAGGGCGATAAGTCGAAAATTATCGATACTATATCTTCTGTGCGTGATGTGAAAAATGTCAGAACCGAAAAGGAAAATTCCGACGGCTCGTTTGATTTTATTGTTGAAATGAATAAAGACTGCGATGTCAGAGAAGCGTTGTTCTACAAATTGGCAGAATCCAAAATGCCCGTTCTGCTTATGCAGAGTGCCGACCCATCATTGGAAGAAATATTCCTCAAGCTAACAAACGATACTAATTATTTAAGACGTGGAGGAGAAAAGTAATGAGTGCGATAATCAAAAGAGAAATGTATTCTTATTTCTGCTCACCTATGGCATATGTTGTTATGGCTATATTTTTATTTTTCTCGGGATTGTTTTTCTCGTTTATATGCCTCGGCAACAGCACATCTGAGCTTACTTATGTTTTTACAAATATGTTTTTGGTAACGATATTTCTTACACCAATTATGTGTATGCGTCTTTTGAGTGACGAACAGCGACTCAGAACAGACCAAGCTCTTCTTACTTCGCCTGTTAGTATATTTGAAATTGTTATTGGAAAATTCTTTTCGGCTTGCTTGCTCTACATTATATGTATGGTGATTTTCCTTATATATGGATTTACGATTTCATTTTTTGTAACGCCGTCATGGTCGGTGATTTTGTGTAATTGTCTGGGACTTCTGCTCCTCGGCTCGACACTTATTTCGATAGATTTGTTTTTGTCATCGCTTACCGAAAGTCAGATGATAGCTGCTATAACAGGCTTCGCCGCAGGACTTTTTGTTTATTTGCTCGATAATGTTTCAAGTGCGATTTCGGTAACATTCATACAAAAAGCACTTAATGCGGTGTCGTTCCTCTCGCATTACCAAAATTTCACAATAGGACTTTTGAGTCTTGCTGACGTTATATTTTTCCTTTCGATAACTGCTCTTTTCATTTTCCTAACAATAAGAGTTATTGAAAAGAAACGCTGGAGCTAATAGAAAGGAGATTTCGTGTTATGAGTAAACTTTCAAAAGATAATACCGCTCCCGAAACAGAGGAGAAGGAAATTTCGGCTGACGAAAATTCAGTTGAAGATAAAAAAGAAGAATCAACTGTTGAAGAAAAAGAAGAGTCAACAGTTGAAGAGAAAAAAGAAGAGTCTACTGCTGAAGACAAAAAAGATTCTGCTAAAAAAGACGAAAAGAGAGCTCAGAAAAAAGCCGAGCGAAAAGAAAGAAATTCGTTAAAAGCACGAGCATTTAAAAGAGGTTGGTTTTCAATAGCATTGGTTGCCCTCTTTATTGCGGGAGTTATCGTAATAAATCTTATTGCGGGAACTCTTGTAAAGAAAGTTCCTGCACTGGTTGCAGATACAACAGGTTCGGGCAATTTTGATCTTTCGGACGAATCATACGACTATTTGAAAAAACTCAGCCAAGATATAAAAATTATCGTGCTTGCCGATGAAAAAACATATCGTGAGGGCGGAGAGTATTATATTCAGTCGGACGCTCTTCTGCATAAGTATGAAGAAAACTCGAATAAAATCACACTTGAGTTTTTAGACCTTGCCTCAAATCCGACATTTACAAGTCAGTACCCTGATGAACAACTTGCTCAGTATTCGATTATCGTTCAGGGCGAGAATGATTACAAATATCTTGCAACGACCGATTATTTTGAAGTGCAGATAGATTACTCGTCATATTCGTATTATATAGCAGGCTGCAAGCTCGAAGAAGCTGTTACTTCGGCGATACTCAATGTAACGTTGGAGAATAAGCCGAAAGTATCGTTTATTTCGGGAATCTCGAACGAGGATTATTCGTCATTCCAAACATATCTTGAAAACAACGGTTTCGAAACGGAAGAAATTTCGCCGGCAATAGATGAAATTTCGGAAGATACCGAAATTCTTGTTTTGTTTGCTCCCAATGTTGACCTTGACGCAAAATATGTTGATAAAATCTCGAATTTCCTCAACAATGGCGGAAATTACGGCAAACAATTGCTGTATCTGCCCGGCTCGACATTCTCGAAAATGCCGAATATAGATTCTTTGCTCGAAGAGTGGGGACTCAATGTTGAAAACGGTGTTGCCATCGAGAACAACACAGATAAAATATCGCAGATAACTTATGGTGTGTATCTGTTCGCAGCTGATTACACCGACTCGACTTATACAGCAAAAATGAAAAATTCATCTTTGCCGTTCTGTCTTATTTACGGAAACGGAATTTATCCGCACCCGGTAACTATTCTCAACACAGATAAAGCGAAATCGCTTTTGAAACTTTCCGATGAATCTCAAGTTATCTATCCGCCGGATACTGCCGACAACGCAGAACCCGTCACAGAAGATAAGCCCGAACTCGTTGTAGGTGCTATTGCATCTAAAGGCTCGGCGAGTGCAGACACCGACACGGATTCAGATGAAGGAACGGTTGTATCTAATCAGTCGAACATTGTTGTTATGGCATCGAACTATGTTGTTACAGATACGTTCTTAAATTCGGGAATGTACGGAAATGCGTCTTACATGACAGCTTTGCTCAATACGCTTTCGGGCAGAGATAATGTTTCGGTGAATATAGAAACTCAGTCGCTCAAAGCGGAGCCGCTCAGCCTTTCGACAGCACAATTGAACGTTCTTACCGTTTTGTATGTTGTAGTTTTGCCGTTGGCTGTTCTTATCGCAGGTATTGTTATATTTGTAAAACGCAGAAATATGTGAGGTATCTGAAATATGAAAAAAAATACAAAAACACTTATAATCTCGATTTCGGCGGTTGTTGTTCTTGTTGGAATTTTTCTTGCTGTGTATTTTCTTGTACCCCAGCAGGACGACCCAAAAGATATAAGCAATATTAACAGTTTTGTATCGAGCGACAGCAGTTCAAATCCTGTTGATGAAGATGCTCCGGTTGACTATCATCTTGTGTCGCACGTTCCGGCAGATATAGTCAAAATAGAAGTTAAGAACGAAACCGGCGAATATACTCTGCTTGCCGAAACTCCGGTTGTTGAAGTAACCGCCTCTGATGGCACGGCTTCTCAGGTTACCGAATCGACAATATACACGCTCGTAGGATATGAGGACAAGGAGCTTTTGTTAGGCTCGCCCGATGTTCTCGCAAATGATGCCGCCGCAGTGGAAGCATCAAGAATAGTTGATGACGGCTCGAAAAAATCCGATTTTGGATTTGACTCTCCGAGAGCGGTAGTCGTTACGACATACAACAGCGGTGACAGTGCAAAAGTCATTGTTGGAGATGACGCTCCCGACAATCAAGGTTCTTATATAATGGTTAACGATGACCCAAATGTATATCTTGTTCTTTCGTCATCTGTTGACGGATTTTTGACAGGTGCTATGAATATGATTTCAACAGAAATCGGCTCGGCGGCAACTGACGAAAGTCAAAACGTATTTTCAAAAATGGTATTTGGCGGAACGCTTTTCGGAACAGACGTTGTTTTTAATTACACCAACAGCGAAAACTACTCCGAAACATACAGAATTACATCTCCTGACAATGTTCTTGCGAATGAAGAAGTTGTAACTTACATGATAAACAACATCAGAAACATAAAGGCGACAGAAGTTGTTGCGGTAAATGTCGGCGAAGATAAAATTTCGGAATACGGACTCGACACCCCCTATGTTACAGTACAAGCCGAGTATCCCGATATAAAAGTTGATTACAAAGCATCAAAGCCCGACGGTGACGGCGTTTTCTATCTGCTTACCAACGATATTATCTATAAGATGAGTACAGAATCTATTCCGTGGGTTCTTCACGATTACAACGACTGTGTTGTTAAGTCGGTACTTAAGCCGAAATATGGCAGCGTATCGGAGATAAAAGCGGAAGTTAACGGCTCCGAATACAATTTCGTCATAAAATCCGAAACAGTGAAGGACGGCGACAGCGAAAAAACCGTCAACACAGTTACCTGCAACGGCACTCAAATTGACGAGGACAAGTTCAACACATTCTATCAAAATCTTGAATCAGCGGAGAGAGCCGGCGGAATCGAGAAAATCGCTGACGGCAAAAAATCGATTCTCAAAATAACCTACACTTTCAATGATGCCGAAACCGCTCAGGTCGAGTATTTTGAGGGCGAAAATAGAAAATGTCCCGTGCGTATAAACAACAGTTTAGACAGTCTTGCATACGAATCTTATGTATCGAAGATGATCGAAGATATTCCGCAGATTGCCGCTAATCAGTCTGTTTCCAGCGTATATTAAGTTCTTTATGGGGAAACCCTTTTTTGAAAAAATTAAATTTAGGGGCATTTCTT
>CACXHC010000175.1 GCA_902767285.1 uncultured Ruminococcus sp. | reverse complement strand
TGGGTCTCATGGGGCTTGAGGCTTACGAAATTGTAATAGAAGCATCAATATCAACGGGACTTCCGGCGTTTGACGTTGTAGGTCTGCCCGACACGGCGGTTAAAGAATCGAGAGAACGTGTTAAATCGGCGATACGAAACTGCGGATTCAATTTTCCGATAGGGCGAATAACCGTGAATCTCGCTCCGGCGGACATAAAAAAAGTAGGGCCTTTGTATGATTTGCCGATACTGATAGCACTGCTCAAAATATCGGAACAGCTCGAAGCCAACACCGAAGATGCCGTATTTATAGGCGAATTATCGCTTTCGGGCAGTGTTAATTCCGTAAACGGAATACTTCCGATGACGCTCGCCGCAAAAAAGCTTGGATACAAACGAATTTTTGTGCCGTACAAAAATCGTGCGGAAGCGGCAGTCGTAAAAGGAATAGACGTTTATCCCGTTGAGAACATACGTCAGCTGTATAGACATTTGATTGGCGGAGAGCAAATTCAAAAAGCCTTGTCTGAAGAATTTACCGTAACTCTTGGGGATTTTGCGGTCGATTTTTCGCAGGTGAAAGCTCAGTACGAAGCAAAAAGAGCCGTTGAGATTGCCGCCGCAGGAAGTCACAATATCTTGCTGGTTGGGCCTCCGGGTTCGGGAAAAAGTATGCTTGCTCAGCGAATACCAACTATCTTGCCCGACATGACTTTTGATGAAACTATCGAAACAACAAAAATTCACTCCATAGCAGGAAAAATCCCTTCGGGCGTGTCGCTCATAAATCAAAGACCGTTCAGATCACCGCACCACACAATTTCTCCGATGGGACTTGCCGGAGGCGGTACTGTTCCAAAGCCGGGCGAAATATCGCTCGCACATAACGGCGTTTTGTTTCTTGATGAATTTCCCGAGTTTTCTCGACAAACTATGGAAGTTCTCCGCCAGCCTCTTGAGGACGGCATTGTTACAATATCGAGAGTCAGCGGAACGCTTTCGTATCCGTGCAGCATAACTCTTGTTTGTGCTATGAATCCGTGTCCGTGCGGATATTACGGCACAGGAGTAAAAAAATGCACCTGTTCGCCCAGTGCCGTATCAAAATATCTAAACAAAATATCGGGGCCGCTGCTCGACAGGATCGATATTCATGTTGAAGTGCCTTCTATGAGTTATGAGGATATTTCATCAAAAAAACCGGGCGAGAGTTCGGAAGAAATCCGCAAAAGAGTCAACAAAGCACGAAAAATTCAGCTCGAAAGATTCAAGGGCATGAACATAACCTCAAATTCGCATATATCTCCCGGCGATTTAGAAAAATTTTGTGCGTTGGACGATAAAGCCAATTCTCTTTTAAAAAGAGCTTTCCAAAAATTCGGACTTACTCCAAGAGCTTATGGAAAAGTAATACGAGTCGCCCGAACAATTGCCGATCTTGACGGCAGCGAGAATATTCAGTCAAATCACATCGCCGAAGCGGTACAGTACAGAAGTCTTGACCGCAAATATTGGAATCATTAAGGTAATTGTAAAAATAGCTAAAATCACTAATGTAAAATTGTTGTATTCATAAAAAAATATTATTGACAAATTTACTGTAAAATGAGATAATAGCATGTGTGCATTAGCATGAGTACACAAAAATAAAAAAGGTGGATTGTTTTAATGAATGAAAATAACAACAACAGAGAGGAATATACAATAGACTTAATGCTTATGCTTGGTCTTATTCGAAAACACCTTATATTTATTGTTATTGCTGCCATAATAGGCGGAGGTTTGGCATTTTCTGTTACGAAATATTTGATCCCAAATAAGTATCGAGCATCCGCAACTGTTATTATAAATAACAGAGCTACTGATTCGCAGTATATTTATCCGAGTGAAATTCAGAGTTCGCAAGACCTTGCACAGCTCTATTCTATCATCATAAAGGCAGATGTAGTTCTTGAGGCCGTGAAGAAAGATCTTGAACTTGATATAAGCAACGAGCAACTCAAAAATTCAATAAGCGTCGGTTTGGTGGGCGATACTCAAGTAGTTCAAATTTCCTGTACAAGCACAAACCCCGATTATGCACTTGACCTCGTTACAAAATTCGTTGAATACTCAGCTCCCGTAATTTTGGAAAAAGTAGAAGCAGGTTCGGTAAAAATAATAAACGACCCCGCTGTTATGAATAACGGTCATCCGGTTTCGCCCAGTAAAAAGAAAAATACTTCGGTTGGTTTCTTGGGCGGTGCTGTTTTGGCTGTGGCATTTATTATTTTGAGAGAAATGCTCGATACAAGATTTAAAACTGAAGCCGATGTCACAAATACTCTCGGTATACCTGTACTCGGTGTTATTCCGTTTGTCGATGAAAAGGAGTTTGAGTCGAAATGAGCGAAAATATAAACGAAAAATTTGATGAAATTGAAGAAAGTTCCAAAAAACACAGAAAGCATAAACATAAACATA
>CACXHC010000174.1 GCA_902767285.1 uncultured Ruminococcus sp. | reverse complement strand
ATAGAATGTTCGTTGAAACACATAAAATTTATATAGTAAAAGTTTTTTTTGCTTCTTTTTTTTTCAAAAAAAAGAAGAGAAAATAATAATGCAATACTTATATTTTATAAAAGATCTTTCCGCCTGCTTATGCGGGAAGATTTTTCTTTGGTGTTTGGTAAATGTGTTTATAGAAATTTGTGTAATTGACTAATGTGCGTTTTGTGGTATAATTAAAAGGGGTGATAAATAGTGAAAGTAGAAGCATATATACACAATGTTAAATTTTATGAAACAGATAAGATGAATATAACACATCATTCAAATTATGTAAGATGGATGGAAGAAGCAAGAATCAATTTTATGGAGAAAGTCGGCTGCGATTACAGAGAACTTGAGAAAGTAGGAATAAGTTCTCCCGTTGTGTCGGTAAAATGTGATTTTATAAAAACGACTACTTTCGGTGATGATGTTTATATATATGTGAGTGTAAAAAAGTTTAATGGTGTGCGTTTTTGGGTTTCATACGAAATGAAGTGCAATAACGAAATCGTTCTTACTGCCGAGTCACAGCACTGCTTTGTTAAAGATAATATGCAAATCATAAATCTAAAAAAAGAAGTTCCAGATTATTATAATCGTTTGGCAGATGCGTCTAAGTCATGTGATACTAAAAAAGTTGATAGTGATTAATTCTTAAAAAATGTTGTTACGAGCTATTGTTACAATGATGTAATAATTGTATAAAATTTGTTTAATTTTTTAAGCGATATGGAGAAATTTTACTTTTTTACAAAAATTCATTGAATTTTTATCTCAAATGTGATAAATTTATATGTGTAAAATTTTGTTTGTTTTGATATGGGGTTTGCAGATACCTCAATCTGCAATTGAGTCACTGTTTTTAGATTCACCGCAGAAGAATTTTATCAGGAGGAAAAATATTATGGCTTTTCAATTGGAAGAAGAGTACAACGGCAATTTGCCCGTAATTAAAGTTATAGGTGTAGGCGGCGGCGGCGGAAATGCCGTCAATCGTATGGTAGACAGCGGTGTTGAGTCGGTTGAGTTTATCGCAGTTAATACCGATGACCATGTTCTGCAAATGTCTAAAGCTAATCAGAAGATTCATATTGGCGAGAAGCTCACAAGAGGTAAGGGGGCAGGCTCAAAACCGGCTATCGGTGAAAAAGCTGCTCTTGAAAGTGCTGATGAAATCGCCGATGTTCTCAAAGATACCGATATGGTGTTCATAACTGCCGGTATGGGTGGCGGTACGGGTACCGGTGCGGCTCCCGTTGTGGCTAAAATTGCAAAAGAGATGGGCATTCTTACAGTTGCAATAGTTACCAAGCCTTTCAAATTTGAAGGGGCTCACCGTATGCAACAGGCTGAGGCAGGTATCGAGGCTCTCAGAAATAATGTTGATTCGCTTATCATTGTACCTAATGAGAAACTTAATAATATAAAAGAAGTTCTCAATATAGAAAAACTTACTCTCGTTAATGCTTTTCAGATTGCTGATGATGTTCTCCGTCAGGGCGTTCAGAGTATATCCGATTTGATTTTGGTTCCCGGTCTTGTAAATCTTGACTTTGCAGATGTTACCACTGTTATGGATGATGCCGGTCTTGCTCACATGGGTGTCGGTGTTGCTACCGGTGAAAACAAAGCCAAAGTTGCCGCCGAAATGGCTATCAACTCGCCGTTGCTCGAAACTACTATCGATGGTGCTAAAGGTATTATTGTTAATATTACCGCTTCGCCCGATATAGAACTTTCACAAATTAATGAGGCATCTACTCTTATTACCGAAAAAGCTGACCCCGATGCCAATATTATTTGGGGAGCTGCTTTAAAAGATGATATGCAGGATAAGATTCAGATTACCGTTATTGCAACGGGTTTCGGTGATGGTGACGAATTTCCTGATAAAAAAAAGAAATCCGCAGTTAAAACACCAACTCCCGGATACTCAACCAAGGGATTCAGTGTAAAACCTACATCTGTAACACCCGAAAGAAGAACATTTGAAATCAACGTTAACAAGACTTCCGCACCTGTGCAGTCAGAGCCGATAGCTCCTGCACCAAAAAAAGCGACATCTCCTGTTGACGATGACGATGCCTATTTTCAAGTAATGCAGATGTTTGATAATTGAGTTATTTACTATAAATTTATGTTTCATTTTTCTATCGTCCTTTCACAAATATCTCCGGGGGTCATCCCTGGAGATATTTGTTTATTAAACATTCACAATTTTTTTGTTGACGTTAATGAGATTTCATGCTAAAATTTATACAAAGGTGGTGTGAAATATGGACACAAATAGCATTTATGGAGGTTATGAAGGAAATCTCAACCAAATACTCGAAAGTATAGTCGATAGAATAAATATTTTCACAAAAGAAGAATACGATAAAACAGGTACAAAATTGCACGAACATCTTATTGCGAGAGTTAAAAGCGAAGAAAGTATGCGGGAGAAATGCCGTCGCCGTGGTTTTGACGAAACTCCGTATTCGGCACTGCACGAACTTACCGATAGTATAGGTATACGAATTATCTGTTCTTTTATAGATGATGTCTATGATAATGTTCGCTTTATTAAATCTTTACCCGATGCCGAAGTTATCATGGAGAAAGATTACATAAAACACGCAAAGCCAAACGGTTACAGAAGTTATCACATGATATTGAAAGTCAATACTCCTTTTGAAGATGTTACAGGAAAAATCCCCGGCGAGTATTTTGTTGAAATACAGCTGAGAACAATTGCCATGGACTCATGGGCAAGTCTTGAACATCAAATGAAGTACAAAAAAAATATTCCTGACTCCGAACTTATTGTAAACGAGCTTAAACGCTGTGCCGATGAGCTTGCGGCGTGTGATGTGTCTATGCAGACTATACGCAATCTAATAAGAAACAATTGATTATATAAAAAGGAATGTTTTATTATGAAAGTTTTATTGGTAGAAGATGAAAAAGATTTATCGAGAGCAGAGTCTACAATACTTACGACTGTCGGATATGATGTCAGTGTTGCTTATGACGGAATAGAAGCTCTTGAATATTTGGAAAAAAACGACTGCGATGTAATTATAATGGATATAATGATGCCTCGTATGAATGGTATAGAAGCACTCAAAGTGATTCGTGAAAGAGGTGATTTTACACCCGTTATTCTGCTGACGGCAAAATCGGAAACAGATGACAAAGTTATCGGGCTTGATGCCGGTGCAGACGATTATCTTACAAAGCCGTTTGCTATGAAGGAACTTGTCGCAAGAGTTAAATCAATGACAAGAAGAAATGAGGCATATTCTCCCAAAAATCTAAAAGTCGGGTCGGTTACGCTCAACACCGAAAAACAGGAGATAACAAGCGAAAATTCAATTAGCCTGACTTTTAAAGAAACAAAACTTCTTGAGTTTTTAATGATGAACGAGGGCAAAGAGTTTTCTACTGAAAGACTGCTTGAACATCTATGGAAAAATGATGAATCTGTAAGTGGTGATGTCGTTTGGGTGTGTGTCAGCTTTTTGAGAAACAAGCTGAGTTCGATAAATGCCGATATAGAAATACTTGGCGAAAAAGGTGGAAGTTATATTCTTTCGGTAAGGTAATGGCTTATGAACAAATTACGCTGGACATTTATAAAAATAGCCTCGGGAGCGGTTTTGCTGGTTCTTTCGATTGTTTTGGCGACAATCTATTTTGTGAGCAGGGCGACAACGTATAGTCAAATATACGATATAACAGAATATCTTGTGGAGCATAGCGGAAAAATCCCTCATACAGACCAAAAAGAAACTCCCACAGAAGTTTTTACTTATCAAGAGATGCCCTACGAAACACGCTATTTCTCTTTGATAATCGATACAGACGGTTTTGTTGTGTGCGGTAATTTCGACCATATTTCAACAATTGACAGCAGCGGTGCAAAAGATATGCTCGATAATATCTCTAAAGAGGAGAAAAGCTCGATTATTGCACGAATTTTTAATGCAAGGGGTAACAGGGGATTTATCGAAAGCGGAAAGAGCAATTTTGCCTATATGCGTAAATCGCTCGACAGCTCGGAAATGAAAGAGCAATTATTGAGTGAAAATTTCTTTCGAGGGTTCTATGGCGATATAGATAAAGTATCGCAACACGGCGGTTACATAGTAGTATTTTTGGACTGTTCCCGTCATTTTATAGAGATGCGGTCTTTGCGGTGGTCTGTGGTTATCATAGGAGTAATAAGTTTTGCACTGATATTTTTGTTGATTTCGGCATCATCAAAAAAGGCGATACAGCCATATATTGATAATCACGAAAAGCAAAAAGAATTTATAACAAATGCGGGTCACGAGCTAAAAACACCTCTTACAATAATTTCGGCAAACATGGAAGTTCTCGAAATGATAAACGGTAAAAGCGAATGGACTGAAAGCACGCTGAATCAAGTAAAACGTCTGAGCGGTCTTGTTTCGGACTTGATAACAATGGCTCGAACTGAGGAATATGCCGAAGAAAACGAAAAATTTACCGAAACCGTAGATATTTCAAAAATCGTTCGAGAAGTATCGGACAGCTTCAGACCTGTTGCCGAGAAGGAGTTCAAGCGTATAGAAATCGAAATATCGGAAGATATTTCGGTTATAGGTGACAAGAAAAATCTGAACGAACTTTGCACCATTTTGATTGACAATGCCGTTAAATACTGCGATGAAAGAGGCGTAATAAAAGTGGAACTCAATCCACGAAAAAAAGGTTTTCAGCTCATCGTCACGAACGATTTTGCAGAGGGCAAAGATGCAGATTACTCACGCTTTTTCGAGAGATTTTATAGAGGCGATAAGTCACACAACAGTCAAAAAGCCGGATACGGTATAGGCTTATCAATGGCGGAGTCAATAACAAAACTCCATAAAGGAAAAATATCCGTTAACTGGAATAACGGCAAAATTT
>CACXHC010000173.1 GCA_902767285.1 uncultured Ruminococcus sp. | reverse complement strand
GTTTGATGCTCTGACATTTGATGTTGGTATGACAACAGACGAGGGTTTTGGACGTATAGAAGGTGAAACTAACTATAAATATGCCTAAGAAAGAGTCAACCGTTATAGGTACGCTGCGTTCACTCGGCTACACTAAGGGTGAGCTTGTGTGCTACTACATGAGCGGCCCAATGGTAGTTATGATAATATCGGCGATAGTCGGAAATATTCTTGGCTACACTGTTTTTAAAAATATTGTTGTCAATATGTATTACAACAGTTACAGTCTGCCAACGTATAAGACTCTCTGGACGCCCGAAGCGTTTGTCAGAACGACCGTTGTGCCGATGATTTTGATGTTCGTGATAAATCTCTTTATTATAACTCGAACGCTCAGGCTGCCGCCACTTCGCTTTTTAAGACGTGACCTGAAACGTGTAAAACACGCCAAGGCGGTCAGACTGCCAAGATGGAGCTTCCTAAAACGGTTCCGTCTTCGTGTGTTTATTCAGAATATTCCGAATTACTTTATGCTCTTTGTTGGTGTTTGCTTTATAATGCTGCTACTTTCGATGGCAGTAGGTATGCCATCAACGCTGAAATATTATCAGGATAATGTTACAAACATGATGTTCGCAGACGAACAGATAATCCTTACCACCACAAAGGACAACAACGGAAACGAAATTACAACAAATATCTCCGGAGCAGAAAAATTCTCGATAAATTCACTGGAATTGAATATCGATAAATTTACCGAGGAAGTAAGCATTTACGGAGTATATAAAGACAATACCTACATCACTCTCGATAATGTGCTTTACGATGAAACAGATTTATCAAATGTTTGCATTTCAAAAGCGTACAGCGAAAAATTCGGTGTACACGAGGGCGACACGATCACTCTTTCAGAAAAATACGAGAACAAAAGCTACACATGGAATGTATACGGCATATATGATTACTCGGCGGGGATAGCAGTGTTCATGTCAAACGATATGTTCAACGAGGTGTTCGAGCGAGACAAGGCCGAATTCAGCGGCTATATGTCTAACGAACCAATAACCGATATAAACAAGGACTATATCGCAAAAAGGATAACAAGCAATGACATCATGAAGCTTGCACGTCAGCTTGACCATTCGATGGGTAGCTATATGCTCTATTTCCAGTATGTATGCGTTATTGTTGCGGGGATAATCATTTATTTGCTGACGAAGATAATTATCGAAAAGAATGAGGTCTCCATCGCAATGACGAAAATACTCGGCTACACCGACAGCGAGATAGCATCGCTTTATCTCATTACAACGGGTATCGTGGTGCTTGTCTCGGAGGCAGTGGCAATAATTGTGGGCTACTTGTCAATGGCATTTTTCTGGAAAATTATGATGATGTCGCTCGGCGGTTGGTTCGAGTTTGTAATGCAACCGAGCGGATTTGTAAAGGAGTTCGTACTCGTGTTTGTGGCATATATAATAATTGCTGTGATAGACTTTATTAGAGTGAAGCATGTACCGAAAACACTTGCACTTAAAAATGTGGAATAATTTGAAAATCGCTTCTGGAATGATGCTTGGTAGCAAATAAATCACAGGGGAGAGCGATAACGAAATTTGCCGACTCCATTTTGTGCAGTAAAGTTTAATATGTTAAAGAATTAACGGCACTTAGGCTTGAAAGTCTGGGTGCCGTATTTTTTGTCTATGTTTCTGCTATTCACTGAACTTGGAAACAGGTTATTTATTTTGAAAGATTAACAAAAAATTTACAAAATATTTGTCAAAGTCAAAAGAAACGCACTGTGACCATTTGACAAATTTTAAAAAATATGATATACTTTTGTAGGTAATATATATTAGACAGTGAGTATAATAAAAACACGAATTCCAATGCGAAGAAATCAAGTCCCCTGAAGATTTGAAAGACATTATCGTGTTAAATAATATTAATGGTGGTGAAAATCATGGAGATATGTAACACACTGTATGTAGCAAAATCAGGAGCAGACACTTCCCACTGGTTACCACTTAGAGTACACCATAAGGATACCGACATGGTTATGAGGTACTTGCTTAGTGATTTTGTATCTGATTCATTTGCCGATTCATGCGGAATTAAAAGATACGAAATAGAAAAAACTGCGGTTTTTTTGGCTCTTGTTCATGACATAGGCAAGGCATCGCCAGGCTTTCAATATAAAATAAGCTTCAGCGTACCTGAACGTGCAGCCAAGCTGAAGTGCTTTCTTGACATTCCGGAGCGAATGGATGCTAAAAGTATTAAAAGTACTCCGCACGCATATATGGGTGAAGCAATACTGAATTACCTTGGTTGTCCGGAAAGCATTTCCGTAGTAGTTGGTTCGCATCACGGGGTGCCGGCTGAAAATTATGAAATCGAGGATCTTACCGAGGACAGAAAGGAAATCTGCAATTATCGCAATTATTTCGGAGACACGGAAAATTCTCGACTGTTGCTTGAGAATTCGTGGAAAGAAATATTTAACGAAGCACTTTTAGAGGCTGGATTTGCAAGTGCAGACGAACTGCCAACGCTCAATTCACAGGCACAAATGCTTTTATGCGGACTTCTTATTACTGCGGACTGGATTGCCAGCAACACGGATTATTTTCCGCTGATAAGCATTGACGATAACGGAGATGAGATCGATCAAGAAATGCGAGCATCCAAAGCATTGAATAAACTTGCTTTTCCTGAAAGATGGAAGTCTGAAAAAACGGTATACAGTGACAGCGAATTTGAAAGCACATTCGGTTTTCTTCCGAGAACATTACAAAAGCGTGTGATAGAGATAGTTGAATGCTCATCAAATCCCGGATTATTTATTCTTGAGGCTCCTATGGGGTGTGGAAAGACGGAAACTGCTCTTGCAGTGGCCGAGCTGACAGCCTCAAAATGCAAAAAGAACGGATTATTCTTTGGTATGCCTACTCAGGCAACGGCAAACGGAATTTTTCCGAGAATTATAAATTGGGCTGAAAAGCAATCTGAGGAGTTTTATCACACTGTTCAGCTCAAGCATGGAAGCTCTGCCCTTAATGAAATATTCCAAAGGATACAGCACGGAATACCTGATGAAGAGAGCGACAGCGGACTTATTGTACATTCATGGTTTTGCGACAGTAAGAAATCTTGTCTTTCTGATTTTGTTACAGCAACAGTAGATCAAATGCTTATGATGGCTTTGAAACGAAGGCACGTTATGTTGCTGCATCTTGGATTATCCGAAAAGGTCGTAATCATAGATGAAGTGCATGCTTATGACACTTATATGAATCAGTATCTCGAACGTGCATTACAGTGGCTTGGGGCATATCACACCCCGGTCATACTTCTTTCGGCAACGCTGCCGTCAAAGCGAAGAATGTCGCTTGTTAGGGCATATCTCGGCAAAAAGAGATCCGACGAATGTTTCGAAAAGAATATTGCTTATCCTCTGTTAACTTGGACTGATGGCGGAGAGATAAAACAGGAATCTTTGCCGTACAGCGGTCGAAAAAAGATTGTAGAGATCAAAAGGTGCAGGGATGAGGAATTACACAATATTATTAGAGATGCCGTAGATGCCGGAGGTTGTGTTGGTATTATAAAATGAACACTGTCAGACGTTCACAGTCGATAGCAGAACTTATACGCACTGAAATAACCGATAATGTTTTGCTGTACCATGCTCAGTACACCATGCCCGACCGTGCTGAAAAGGAAAAGGATATAATAGAGAAAACAGGGCGTGAAAGCACAACCAATGAAAGAAAAGGACTTGTTGTTGTGGGTACGCAGGTGCTTGAACAGTCTCTCGATATAGATTTTGATTTGCTTATAACCGATATTTGTCCTATTGATCTGCTTTTGCAGCGTATCGGTAGACTGCACCGACATGATCATGAGCGTCCCGATTCTCTTAATTTGCCCCGTTGCTGTGTCATAACAGACGAATATGAGAATGACAAAACCGGTTCCCGTGGTATTTATGGTACATGGCTTCTCAAAGAAACGCTCGATAAGCTTCCAAATAGCGTTACCCTGCCTAATGATATATCACCGCTTGTTCAGGCAGTATATAATTCCTTTGATGATAGTGACGAGTATCAGAACTATAAAAACAAAAATGATATATTGGTTGGAAAAGCAAGTGCATTCTTACTTAACAAGCCTAAACGCAAAGATATACACGGTCTGCTTGACAGATCTGTAAATGACAATCAAGCTGAGGCCTCTGTTCGTGATGGCGGTGAATCGGTAGAGGTACTTGTAATGAAGCTATACAGCGATGGAACAATAGGCTTTATTGATGGCACAATGCTTTCGGGAGAACTGACAGATGATGAGTGTTTGCACATTGCGGAACAAAGGTTACGAATGCCGAGCCGATTCTCAAGCAAATGGAATATTGATAAAACTATAGAAGAGATTGAGAAAAGGAGTAGACCATATATAACCACATGGCAGAAAAATTACATATTAAGGGGACAGCTTGTACTTTTTCTTGATGATAATAATGAGACCGAGTTGGCAAACTGTAAACTTAAATATGATTATAAAAACGGATTGACGTACAAAAGGAGTGATGAACTTGAATGACATTGAATTTAATCTGGTAGATGAGCCGTGGGTGCGAGTAATGGACAGCGATTGTAATATC
>CACXHC010000172.1 GCA_902767285.1 uncultured Ruminococcus sp. | reverse complement strand
TGAGTATGGTTTTTTGGATTCGGTAAAAGGGTCAGGATATATTCAATCGAGCAAATCGAGAGTTTATTCCGAGTTGAGAGATGATGAATATAAAGATTATTACTTGGCTACTGCTCCCGGCAGTTACAGTATAACTCTCGATTTTATAACGAGAACAGGCGAAGTCGTCAGATATACCGTAGATATAACTGTAAAAGAAAACACCGTTTATACATATTCAAATAGTGAACGTACATTCTATATAAATGATGAAGTGAAACTTGATGTGCATGACTGGCACGCCGGAGCTGTTACGAGTGTTCACATAATAGAAGGCA
The DNA here is from genome assembly GCA_902767285.1 of uncultured Ruminococcus sp. GTDB lineage: Bacteria > Bacillota > Clostridia > Oscillospirales > Acutalibacteraceae > RUG592. The sequence continues at coordinate 15,402 of CACXHC010000172.1, read as the reverse complement.
GTCTGCCTCCGGGAATAATTCTTGCGAATAGCTGGGATAAGCCGTTGGGGTTCTATGGCTCACCTTACAAACCCGGCGACTATACTGTGAAATTCCGTATTTCCAATTACTCCGATTATTACGAATATAAATACACATTCCATATAAAAGACGCTATGGCTAAAATAAAAGGTAATGCCAAAAGCGTGGGCGATAAAATCGAACTTGAATTAGGCGAGATTCCATTCGAAAATTATATTATTAAATGGGCATTGTCTGACGATAAAACAAGTTGGTCTTGGATTCAATCGGACGAATCTCAGGCATTCTATATTGCTAAACCTGGCGATGCAAAAAAATATATAAGAGGCGTTATTGCCGAATTAAAAAGCAACAACACTATTGGCAGATACCATTTTTCGGATATTCGTTATGTAAATCCGCTTCCTGAGCTGTCGGGTTCGGTGTTCTATACATCAGGTATTGCGTCAAATATGGCTATATCGACCGCAAGGGGCGGACTGCTCAACGATCTTGTCAAAAATAATCCGGACAAACTTCATTATAAATGGCAAACAAGAAAAAACGTATATGATGGCTGGCTGAACATTTATCAGGCTGACGGCCTTACTTTTACCCCAAACGATAGTTTTATAGGTAATCAGATACGAGTTGAGGCAACGTATGACGGATATACGGGTGCAGTTTACAGTATGCCGAGAATTATCTCAAAACGAGTTAACAATGATGCTCCTGTAAAACCTGCGTTGTATGCTCAAGAACCATACGAAAAAATTATGATAGCAAATGCCAAAGCAAATCAGGAATATGTTGTTATGTATTCGACAGGTTTTCCGGATTGGTCGAGAGCAACTTATCCGCAAGCAGACGGCGAGTTCGGTATTTCGTGCGACAAAGACCGAACGGCTTATGTGTATACTCGTATGAGAGAAACAGATATATATTCCGCAGGATATAAGACGGCAAACAGTGCGGTATATAACGGCTATACACCTTATTTGGAAAATCTGACATTCGACAAAACAAACGTTACAACAAAAGTCGGAGAAATTACGGAACTGACTGTTCTGCCTATCCCCGATAATTATGAATACTGGGACGACAGTTGTAAAGTATCATGGTATGTAAACGGAAGTTCGGTTGAGCTTTATGCCGATAAAAATTGCACTTCCAAACTCGATACAAGTTCGGCTATCTCAAACAAGACGGTTTATATGAAAGCCGTAAGTGCTGTGAGAAATGTCGATGTAGGAGTCGGGAAAACGGTAGGCATGAACGATTACAAAAATGCTTACTGTAATGTTGAAGTCGCTGACGAGGACGGGAATTTCGTTTTGAGAAATCTCGAATTTGAAGATCTGAAAGTTTCGGCAGGAGAAATTTCAAAAACAACGTTTACTACAACTCCTCAGCCGGCTAAAGTCGGAGCAGTCACTTTTGAAAAAACATCGGGGCCTGATAGTGAGCTTACTGTACTTCAAAGCGGTGCCGGAAGTGACTCGGTAAATATAATTGTTCCCGATGACGCAATACCCGGAACATATTATTACAATGCAAAAGTTGATGGTCAAAACACATTCGTTATATCGGCTTTGCAGATAACAGTTATGCCCGATAAGTACGATGTTGTATTCGAAGCGGAAAACGGTACGGGAAATAAAATTACGCAGTCGGCAAAAGCCGGTTCGGAATACATATTGCCGAACTGTCCCGATGAGTTCGTAATTCCCGAGGGTTTTGATTTTGCCGGCTGGGATAAAGGCCCGGCTGGTAGCGGAATAGTCATAACAGAATCGCTTACTCTGAAAGCTCAGTGGAAACCCCATGTGCATACTATCTCATATAACGAGAGAGTCGAGCCAAGCTGTCTGCATCCCGGCATGGAGGGTCATTATTATTGCATGGTCTGCGGAAAGCAGTTCACCGATGCCGAAGGGACTAACGAAGCTCCTACTATCGATTATTTCGAAATTCCGCCGAAAGGACATTCGCCCGGTGATCCTAAAATCGAAACATTGACCGAACCCGACTGCACCAATGACGGACTCGGTGAAGAGGCGGCTTACTGCAAGGAGTGCGGAGCGGAAATTTCACGAGTGAATAAGGTTCTGCCTGCAAAAGGTCATTCGCTCATAATGATTCAAAAAACAAATCCGACCTGTTCTGATAACGGAACAAAACAGCATTACGAATGTTTGATTTGTCATAAATTTTTTATTGAAGAGCATGGCGAGTCGGTCGAAGAAAGCGATATAATAATTCCGGCGTTGGGTCACGACTGGGGCGAGCCTGAATATACTTGGGCCGATGATAATTCTTTTGTTAGTGCGAAGCGTGTGTGCAAAACAGACTCGTCACACATAGAAACAGAGGACGCTCCCACGGTTCAAATTCCGAACAGCGATTATTATATATATACGGTTAATTTCAAAAATTCCGCTTTTACGACTGAGCCGAAGAAAATTCCGAAAATTAGTATAAATTCGGACACCGAAACAGATACTCAAACTGACTCAGAATCAGATTCGGACACCGAAACAGATAGTCAAACTAATTCAGAATCAGATTCGGACACCCAAACAGATAGCCAAACTAATTCAGAATCAGATTCGGACACCGAAACAGATAGCCAAACTGACTTAGAATCAGATTCGGACACCGAAACAGATAGCCAAACTGACTTAGAGTCAGATTCGGACACCGAAACAGATAGTCAAACTAATTCAGAATCAGATTCGGACACCAAAACAGATAGTCAAACTAACTCAGACTCAGATTCGGACACCGAAACGGATACTCAAACAGACAGCGATTCTCCACAGCCAAAGAAAAAAATCGGAGATATAGACGGTGACGGAGAAATCACAGCAAATGACGCACTTGTAGCCCTTCGCATAAGCGTTGGCATGGAAACGCTTACTCCCGAACAGATTAAATTTGCTGATGTTGACGGTGACGGAAATATCACCGCAAACGATGCTTTGGCGATTCTTCGTTACAGTGTGGGTATGGGAAATGACGAAAATATCGGAAAACTGATTTTAGGAGGAATTTAATTTTTTATGAAACCCGGTGAGGCTTTTGAGATAGATTGTCATAATTATCTTATTCAAAATTATAGTAAACCCAATATCATATTCAGACATAATGGCGGCATGGACTCGACTACTTCTGATATATGTGTGATAAAAAACGGCTGTGAAAGTTTTTATATTGAAGCGAAAGATGCCTCGGCACAATCAGGACAATTTGTTCTTCTGCCCGATAAAGAAAAACGTGTTTTTGTTTTTTCGAAGAGAAATCGCAGTGTTCCTAATGATATGACAAACGTCATTATAAACTATATGAATCTCAATTTCGACAGATTCAATAATGCAGGTACTTCGGGCGAACATTTGGATATTGACCGAAATGTTTTTTCTAATTGGATAATAGGTCATTATATGGCACGAAACGTAAAATATGTTATTAGCTATTATAACGGATTTATTATTTTCCCTATCCGAAAATTTGCCGATTACTTTGATATTTCGGCAAATTACCGTATTAAAAAAAGTGGTTCGGGCGAGCCGTCACAACGTGATACTCCGGCTGTCAAAAATTTAATAAGCAGTGTTTATCCAAATGCCGAGTTTGTATCTGATGGAAAGAAACTTTTTGTGTCGCTCAACGATAATCTCTCTCAAAACAAATTTTATCTAAATGACCGCACTTATCTTCTTTCACCCCGTGACTACGATTATTACGAAATCAAAAAATTATCCAATACTTACAACATGAACGTCATTTTTTCGATAAAATCAAAACGTCCGCAAGACCCAAACGATTTATTGGAGTTTCAGAACGATTTATAAAAAATTAGGGTGCTGTGAAAATTGGCTTTTCTTGGGAAAACCTTTTTTGAAAAAAAGGTTTTCCCAAACCCTTTCCAAAAAACTTTTTTATGGTAGAGTAGGTTTTGTATGTTATCCGTCACAGCGAGAGCGTGACGGAGGGTTGTCACAGCAATCTTACGGAATAATATTTACTACAAAATATAGAAACAAATCCGACTGCGTACTTGTGCAGTCGGATTTGTTTCAGTTTATAGAATGTTCGTTGAAATACATAAAATTTATATAGTAAAAGTTTTTTTGCTTCTTTTTTTCAAAAAAAGAAGCAGGGGTTTAAGGGGACGGAGTCCCCTTATCAAAAAAAGAAGCAGCGATATTTCTTTGAATATTAAAATCCCAAAATGTCATATTATCTCTGCAAAAATCTCGGAAAGAATAATTATCAAAGAATTTTTCGACATCGCTGTTACCCTCAACTTTTGCAAATACCGGCACCGCAGATGAATCAAGTTCATACATGGCACTTATTCCCATCCACGATATATTATTTTCTTCCCACTGCCCAATATTATACTCGGCGATAAGCCTGTCAACCGGAACAAAAACTATCATCGCCAAAACAACCGCCATAACACAATAACCAATCTTTGTAAAAGATATTTGTGTTATAATCTGCTTTACAATAAGCACGGCGAACATTATAAACAAATACACCATGAATATAGATGTGTACATTCTTTTTGGAGTAATTCCGTAAACTTTAATATACAACAGCATTTTTGATAACGCTGTAACTATAAGACACAGGGTCAGCACCGAAAATACTATTACAAAAATTCTAAGAATTTTGGGAAGTCTTTTTTCCTTTGAAAAAAGCATAATCACCGATATTACAGCAAGATTTATTATAACCACTATACACAACTGAAAAAATCCATCTCTTGCGTACTGGGAATATGTAAAATCGGCATTATCCAAATCTAACGGTCTGAAAACATGAACCACTTGCAGATAAACAAACATCACATACATAAATGTTAGGGGAATGAGAAATCCAATACACATGGTAATTGGCAAGATGCGGGTTTTCGTTGGCGGAAGTTTTTCTAATTCATTCTCGTGAATCATCTTGTATGATCTTGAATAAACCGCCGAAAAAATATACATGGCGACCGGAATCGCAAACAAAAATACAAATAAATTTTCAGTTACCCTTTCGGATAAATCGTTCCAAAACAAATAATCAATGAACTTAAAAATATTCTCAAACGATTCGTCGGCAGACCCCAACAAAACTGCTACTACCACGCATACGGGTATACTTAACAACACGCCCAAAATGGTCGGAATGATTTTTTTAATATCAGCTTGCTTTCGTTTCTTATCGAAATCCCCCTTTGAAAACAATGCTCCAAAAAGGGAGCCGAACTCATACAACGGTGATATAAATACCGCACGAAACAGATTTGTTATAACACATCTGTTGCCCTCTCTGTAACTCGCATACGAAAAATAAACATTCCCCAAAAATATAAACAATGCAACCAGCAAAACATTTGAGTTATCGCTTACCAAAAACGAAAACGATAAAATTATATTTGTAATAAAAATAAATAATGTAGTTTTGTTTCCTTTCATTCCGGATGATTTACAAAACATAAAATTGAAAATCGAAACAGTTAACGACATTACTGTTGCCATAAGTCCCAATCCTGTGGTTGATTTTATGTACGTTTTTATCAGAAAAAAAGAAATAATCAATGCTACCGCCGCATATTTCTTATGCGTATGTGTATATTGACATAGCGGACGTACATTCATATTATCATTCATTACTCTTCCTCGCTTTCGGGTTTATACTCCAAAATATCTCCGGGCTGACAATCCAGCACCTCGCACAGCTTGTTCAAAGTCGAAAATCGTACTGCTTTCGCTTTATTATTTTTGAGTATAGATAAATTTGCCGGAGTTATTCCGACTGCCTCGGCAAGCTCACCGGCAGATATTTTGCGTTTAGCCATCATTACATCAAGATTTACAATTATTGCCATAATTACCTCACACCGTAAGATCGTTTTCCTCTTTGAGATATACCGCCTGTTCAAAAACATTTTTGAGTACTCGCATAAGCAGTCCGACAAACGCAAATGCCAATGCTACAAAAAACGCCAATATTCTCCATACGCTCATAACTAACGAGATTCCTGCCACCGCAAAACAACAATACGAAATTATTCTGAGATATTTTACATTAATATGCTCGAAAACCTTCTCTTTTTTGATATTCGATAAAAGATAATTCAACAGCCAAAGAATAATTCCTGCCGGAATCATCGCCAAATAAACACATACCGTAAACTGCATAAATATAGACTCTTTATTTGAGTATATATCATACCACCTCGCAATAAACGGTACAGCAGGTATGCAGAGTATCAACATAACCATAGCGACTCTGTTTATGATAAGCGTCACCGTTAAAGATTTTTTGTAGTGTTCCAAATCAGTCACTCCCGAAATTTATTTTTTATTATTGTATCACCCTCGTTATTATTTGTCAATATATTTTTATCGTTTTTCGATATATTTTTATTGTTTAGCAAAAAAATATGGGCTTTCATTTTTTGAAAACCCGGAATTTTAATCTTTTAGTTATAAATATAAATCATCGACAGCATTAAAATCATAGCTTGGAAAATGTTGGTTTTTATATTTTTCGATAAGAAGCTGAATATCATACGATTTTTTTATTTGAGCCTGTTCAACAGCATATTCGGCAAGTTCAACAATGATTTCGGCAGATAAAAATTTTTTGTTTTCCAAAATAAGTTTTATATAATCATAAGCATCTGTATCAATAAAAAATTTCGCCATATCAACAACATTTTCTTTTATGTAATTTTCTATATCGCTGTTGTCTGAGTTGAGAGAACGTTCGTACATCTGAATAACAATGCTGTACTTGACGGTTGTACATATATCAACAGAAAAATCATGATTTTTAATAAGTTCAAGCACATAACAAAGGTCACATTTTTTATATTGATCTTCATCATGTATAATATCAAAGGAAAAATGATACCCCATAAAATCAACATCACTTGGAAATGTATATCTAAAAGACCCTTTTTCAAATTCGCAAATACTGCTTGGAAAATTGATTTTTTCCAAATTATTACACTTCCAAAATGCTCTTGATTCTATCTTTTCAACACCATCGTTTATTTTAATTTTTCTGAGGGAATCACAAAATTCGAATGTATTACTGCATATTTTCTTTACTTCTTTTGGAATTTCAATTTCTTCGACACCGTTTGAAAGGAAATCAATAAGAAGTCCATCTCCGACAATCAAAAATTCGGGGCTTTTTTGATTTAAATTATACCAAGAGTCAGTCCAATCTGTTCCGTAAAAAACATCTTTGCCCAAATTTTTCAAAGATTTAGGAATTTCAATATTACTGAGGTTTTCACAAAAGAAAAACGCTTCGTTTCCGATTTCTTCAATGCCTTCGGGAATAATCACTTTCTCGATAAAATCACAATTTTCAAACACATTATCGCCTATTTTTTTCACTCCCGCCGGAATTATTATAGTACTAACATCATAATCTTTCAAAATTTCATCATCAGAATATTCAGGCTCTTTGTAAAAACTATCATTGATATTTGTGTAGTCAATTGAATCACAACCTTCAAAAGCACTCTCATGCACATAAACCGAATCAGACATAAAAAATACTTTTTTTAAGTTTTTACAATCTTTAAAAGCCCTCTCTCCTATTCGTTCAACCTTTTCGGGGATAACTATAAATTCAAGATTTTTGCAACCTTCAAATGCTCTTTCTCCTATTTCTATGAGCTTATCATTAAGAATAATTCTTTTTAAAGCAGTATTATTTAAAAATGCAACTGTATAAATATGCTCCACATAATCAGGAACATAAAACTCCTCTTTATCGCCTTGATAATCCACCAAAACTTTACCGCCGACAACAGCATATTCTTTATCCCAAAACTCGTCGTAGTCCACCTCTAACGAATAATCTTCAATATATGTATTATGAGGAATATACAAAATATCCGTACCCAAAAAAGTGTAATCGCCGTTCTCGTCCCAAAAAGCAAAATTGCATATTCGTTTTACATTAGGCGGAATACGAAGCCAATCCAAATAACTACTCTGACATTTAAATAAAAGACCGTCACCAACGATCAGATACCCATTATTATCGTATACATTGTAACGACCGTTATCATTTTCGTAATCAAGATCATCGTCCTTGTAATGTTGATCATTGAGCCACGGCGTGCCTTCAAAAGCCCCCAAGCCTATTTTAACTACGGTTTTCGGAATCTCCACATACGCAAGATTAGGACAATAAGAAAAAGCCTCGCTGCCTATTTCTTCAACACCCTCAGGAATGACCAATCTTTCAATTATTTCATTTTCAGACAAAAATCCATCCCCTATTTTTTTGTAACCGGAAGGCAGAATAACTTTTTTGGGATTTGTATACCCTGTAAGCACTCCGTTTTCTATAATAAAATCCATATATTCCACCTATTATATAATTAAGTGATTCCGACAAGGATTCCGTTTTCAATATCGGTAACCCCATCGGGAATAACAACATTATTTTCATCTCCCCGATTTTACGCCTGTGGAGTTAGTAGGTTACGAGGACGATGAATCAGAAAGCCCCTTGTTTTTAAACAATGGGTAGTTCACATACTATCCGCAATATCTTCTAACTTTTTGAGTCTGTGATTCAATCCGGATTTGCTGACAGCAACAGTTGAATATTCCACCAACTCTTTGAGTGAGGCTTCGGGGTGAGCTTTTCGGAGCTGGGCGGCATACTGAAGTTCCTCACTGAGATTTTGCATAGCTCCTTCGGATTCAAGTTTCTGTATTGCCCTAATTTGGCTGACCGCTGCCAAAACTGCTTTTTCGGTATTGGCGATATAAGAATTATTTTGCCGATTTTTATTATTTGTCTGACTTTTTTCTATTTTGACTTGCATTAATGTCATGCTGGCATTTTTTGCTCCCATAAGCGTGAGCAAGTCCGAAATATCATCGCTGCCCTTGAGATAAACAACATACGCACCACGTCTATTGAGTATCTTTGGTGATGATGCTTTGCCTACGGTGGATTGTGAAACATCTTTTATTATTCTGCACAAATCATCTGAGATATTTTTATATACCGTGTTAAACTCAAGACGATATTCGGATTCGGGAGAGCTTATACCTCCGCACGTTAAAAACGCACCTCGCAGAAATGCCGAAACACAGGCATCATATTCGAGATTAGCCATGTTTATTCTGAGCGAAACCGCATTTGCATCATGGCCATAAAAATCAAAAATCCTCTCGCAATCCATCTCGGACGGAATACGGACTTTGTAAATGGTGGAGTTGTTTTTTCTTGCGGTCAGGGTTTCGCTTATTTCGACAACTGCTCCGGTTATTTCGGCTACGGAATAAGAAAATTTATCAGCGGAACTTCTGCTTTCTGTACGAAAGTATATTTCTTTTGCCGTGAATTTTTTGCAAAATATCAACATTCCGTAAACTTCGGCTTTGGCTATTTCATAAAGTTTAGTATAGGTTTTTACTTTGCTAAGTTCTTTTTTTACTTCCAACGCAAAAGACACAAAACTGCTCCTTTCCTAAAGACTTGCGATAACGCATAGGCTTATTAACAAGAATAAAAGTTTTTTTGCTTCTTTTTTTTCAAAAAAAGAAGAGAAAAAAACTATGCTTTTGAAATATCTCTATGATGAACGCTTACTTTATTTTTCTCCTCAGAAAGATGATTATAAAGTGCCTGAGTTGTCGCAACGCTTCTATGTTTGCCACCTGTACAGCCTATTGCTATAAGCAACTGACTTTTTCCCTCATCACGGTAAAACGGAATCGAATAATCAACCAAATCAGTTATTTTTTGCAGAAGTGTTTTTGTTTGAGGCCATTTCATCACATATTCTCTTACAGGCTCGTCCAAACCCGTTTGATATTTCAGTTCTTCAACATAATACGGGTTTGGCAGACAGCGAACATCAAACATCAAATCCGCCTCGGTGGGAACACCATACTTGAAACCGAATGACATACAATTTATTGTGAGAGATGATATTCCGTTACCTATAAAAAGATTCGTTATTCGCTCTTTCAGCTGTGCGGCTGAAAGAAATGTTGTATCTATAAGATAATCCGAAGTCATTTTCAATTTTGCGAAAAGCTCTTTTTCTTTGTTCACAGCGTCCTCGATAGTGTAGAACTGAGAACCGGAAAAAAGAGGGTGATTTCGGCGTGTTGCTCTGAATCTCGACACTATAACACTGTTTGCCGCATCAAGAAACAACGTTTTATAGGCATGGTTTTCTTTGTGTAATTTTAGTAACGCATTTGAAAACTCATCAAAAGAATTTCCCATGCGAACGTCAAGAACTACTGCCGCTTTTTTCATTCGCTCGTCAGATGATTTCTCACACAATTCGTAAAATGTACCAAGCAATGCCGGCGGAATATTATCCACACAATAAAACCCGATGTCCTCCAAAGCGTGAAGTGCCGAAGTTTTACCGGCTCCCGATATTCCCGTTACGATTATAAATTGCATATTATAATTCCCCTTTCGGTCATCAGTTATATATCAGATTTTCTTTACCTCACATTCAAGCAAGATTCCTTTTTCTTTTTTCACTGTTTCCTGAATAAATTCTATCAAATCGCAAACGTCTTTGCAAGTTGCACCGCCTTTATTTATGATAAATCCGGCGTGTTTTTCGCTAACCTCGGCACCGCCGATACGCTTGCCCTTGAGTCCGCATTCTTCGATAAGTGTTCCGGCATAATTATATTTCGGACGCTTGAAAATACTGCCCGCACTCGGATACTCAAGAGGCTGTTTTGACTGACGGCGACCTATTAAATCCGCCATTTTAGCTTCTATTTTATCTTTTTTTCCTCTTTTAAGTCGAAATGTCACGCTTGTAACGATTCCGGGTTCATCACAAAAAACGCTGTGTCTGTATGAAAATTTGAGTTCAGATGCGGATTTCGTTCCAACTTGACCATCAGGCGAAACATAAGCGACATTATCAACCACCATTTCCATTTCTTCGTTGTATGCACCGGCATTCATGTAGACAGCTCCGCCGACCGTACCGGGAATACCCCATGCAAACTCAAGACCCGTCAGACTATTCTCGCAGGCTATTTTACACAATCTGGCCAAAGTAATTCCGGCTCCGCATTTTATAACATTATCCTCAAGCAGAGTTATATTATTGAAATCTCCGCTAAGTCTAAAAACTATTCCTTCATATCCATTATCATTTATGAGAAGATTGGAGCCGTTGCCTATTACAAAGCACGGAACTTCGAGTTTGTTGCACAATGAATATAAATCACTAAGATCAGCAATACTCTCAACTGTTATCAAAGCTGTGGCATTACCTCCGATTTTAAATGTAGTGTGCTTGGACATCGGCTCGTTTTCAAGAATTTTGCAGTTTCGCTCTTTGGCACGAGATATTACTTTTTCTATATTTTCGATATTCATAAAAATCACCTTTTTTTAAATTATTCTCAGTGGCAGACCTCTTTCGGAAAGACATTTTTCGAATCTTTCGACAGAAGAATTTACCACAAGTTCCTCGGGAAAATCGATCTCCTCAAGAACTTTCAAAGTTGAATCGACTCTGCCCAATGCAGTCATAAAATGAGCATCTGTATTGATTATAACAGGAATATTTTTTCTTTTGCAGATTTTAGCTATCTCAACACAATTTGGCAAAGACGTTTTATTGTATCTGAATGCAGAATCATTTATTTCTATAAGTTTTCCGTTAGCGGCGAGTTCGGGCAGAACTTTTTCATAATCAAATTTATAAGTCGGAGTTCCACAATGTCCGACAACCGTCACATACGGATTTTTGGCTAAATTGAGATAAAGTTCCGACACACTCTCAATGCTGACTTTTGTTTCGGATTGGTCGAGAGTAGCATCATGTATTGACGCAACTACCCATTCGAGTGAAGAAAGCGTATATTCGCTCAAATCGAGCGAGCCTTTAAAATCGGCGATGTTTGCTTCAACACCTTTCAGCACTCTGACACCCATATATGTAGAAGGAATCGCCCTTAAATTATTGAAATACCATTCGTGAGGGCCATCGGGCATTGTTGGGCCGTGGTCAGTAATAGCGATAGCGTACAGACCCAATTTTGATGCTTCGGCAATCATTTCGGAAACTGTTCCATAAGCATGATTTGATGCTATCGTATGAGTATGTGTATCTGCTACAATTTTCATATTATGTTACTCCCAAGCAATAGATGTTTTTCCGCTTTCATCTGTATCGTAAGCCATGCCAAGATTACTGAGCAATTCTTTAGCGGCGTTGTATCCCATTTTCTTTTGACGATTATTCATAGCTGCCGCTTCGATAATAACAGCGAGATTTCTGCCGGGCTTTACCGGAACTGTAATTATCGGAACTTTATTTCCCAAAATCTCTTTATACTCGGTATCCATGCCCATTCTATCGTATACTTTTTTGTTATCCCAGTTTTCGAGATTTATAACAACATCTATTTTTTCGGTATCTTTAACGGCACCCATACCGTAAATTCTTCTGGCATTGATTATGCCGATACCTCTCAACTCTATAAAGTGACGTATATTAGCAGGTGACGAACCAACCAAAGTTTTATTTGAAACTCTGCGAATTTCGACGGCATCATCTGCAATAAGTCGATGACCTCTCTTTATGAGTTCGACAGCCGTTTCGCTTTTACCGATACCGCTATCGCCCATGAGGAGCATACCTTCACCGTAAACCTCAACCAAAACTCCGTGAAGTGTTTCTCTTGGAGCAAGCTGTACATTCAAAAAAGATACAAGTGACGCTGTAAACTCGCTGGTTGCGTCGCTTGATACGAGAATAGCAACCCCATACATTGCCGCTACGTTTTTTACTTCGGGAAAAGGTTGCAGTCCACGACAAAAGACCATAGCCGGCGGAGCAAGAGAAAGGAATGTATCAAGAGATTTTGTTCTTTTGTCAGAACTGAGCATTTCGAGATAGTGATGTTCCTTTTTACCTATAATAAGTATTCTATTTTTATCAAAAAAATCGATATGTCCGGTAAGTTCAAGACCGGGACGGTTATAGTCGGCAACGCTTACTGTAAGTTCCTGCGGATCTTTGGGAGTGTAGACTACATCGAGCGAAAATTCCTTAATAATTTTTCCGAGAGATACTGTATATTCCATAATTTTTTACCTGCCTTTCAACATAAAAAAATATACAAATTCCATGATATAATTATACAACAAATCCGTCAACTTTTAAAGCTATTTTTTTATATTTTTTAAATTTTATTATACATTACAAATTGAAAGTTTTTTGGGAAAGGGGTTCGGGGAAACCCTTTTTTTCAAAAAAGGGTTTTCCCCGAAGAAACAGCCAAATACAGCATCAAAAGCCCGAAAACGGCGGTACAAATTCTCATTAAAACAGAGACTGTTCCGCAATCAAAATATTCGTTCAAAAAAATTTCCAAAAGTTCGCCGCCGTCCGTACCGCACATGGGAACAATGTTAAAAAAGCACAGCCACTCACTGATTATATTACAAACTCCAAAAAATTCTATATTAGTATTTATATATATCAGATTAAAAATCAACGCTGTTACTATGTTTGCAAGCGGACCGGCTATTGAAATCATGGCTTGTTCCGAATACGGACGCATATTTTTGCTAAAATCGATCATATCTATACGCATAACCTTGAATGACAATTCCAGTGTTTCGTATCCGCAGTACATTATTACGGCGATGTGTCCTAACTCATGTATTGCAACACACAGAACATACGGCACAAATTTTTCGGGAAACATCACCGCAAGACCGCACAAAAAAGCTATCGAAATATAACCGAACGAAAAAACAATTTTACTATTTTTATTATTTTGAAATTTTCTTTTCATTTAGTACCGAACTTATGAACTCCGAATTATCGCACTCTGTTGTAACAAGAGATTTATTTAAATTATTATTATATTGCTCAATCAAAATTCCGTAAACATCCGCAAAAAGATATTTCATAATTACAGCCACCGCAATTACGATTATACAAACAATTACTCTAAACTTAAATATTGGCGAAAAAAGTGTTGATATTTTCATTAAAAACCACCCAAAACAAATTTATTATGAAACACAAAAGATTATTCGACATAATAAAAAAAGAATATCTCGGCTTGTGCGTTCATAGAATTAAGCATAAATCGTTTGAAAGACGGAGGTTTTTAAATTGGAAGAAAGAAATATTTACAAAGATATATCTCAACGCACCGGAGGTAAAATATATCTTGGTGTGGTTGGCGGAGTGAGAACAGGCAAATCCACTTTTATAAAGAGATTCATGGACACTCTTGTTATTCCGAATATTGGAGATGACGCTTTACGCCGAAGAACAATTGACGAACTGCCTCAATCTGCTTCAGGCAGAACAATAATGACCACCGAACCAAAATTTATTCCCGAAAACGCTGTTTCCATTGAACTTGATGACAGCACATCATTCAAAGTCCGCATGATAGACTGTGTAGGATACATCATTCCCAGTGCATTGGGGTACATCGAAGGCGAACAGCCACGCATGGTAAAAACACCTTGGTATGATGAAGAAATCCCCTTCAACATGGCGGCAGAGATAGGCACACAAAAGGTCATAACCGACCATTCGAGCGTTGGAATCGTCATAACGACAGACGGCTCTGTTACCGATATTCCCCGAGAAGAGTACGCCGAAGCCGAACAGCGTGTAATAGAAGAACTGAAATCAATAAACAAACCCTTCGTTGTTCTTTTGAACTGCGAACAGCCAAACTCGCCGGAGTGCGTACAACTTGCCGAATCGCTTTGTAAAAAATACTCGGTGAGCGTCATTCCCGTAAACTGTCTTGAACTTGGCGAAGAAGATATAAGAGAAATTTTATCAAAAGTTCTTTTGGAATTTCCCGTTTGCGAGATAGGAATTGATATGCCCCGCTGGATAACATCTCTTGAAAGCACTCACAAAATAAAGTCGAGCATCATCGGCAGTATAAAGGATACGGCATCAGACGTAAAGAAACTGAAGGATATTTCGTTTGTGTGCAGCAGACTCAAGAAATGCGAATATATCAGCTCTGCCGATATAGATAAAATCGACCTCGGAACAGGCAAAGCGGAAATTGCATTAAAACCGAAACGAGGTCTGTTTTGTAATGTAATAAGCGAAAAAAGCGGTATGAACATAAGTGATGAATCTGACATTCTCAAAATGATATTATCGCTGACAAAAACGAAAGCCGAATTTGATAAAATCAGTTCTGCATATGCTGCCGCTCAAGAGGGCGGATACGGAATCGTTATGCCTTCGACCGAAGATTTGACTCTCGAAGAACCTCAGATAATCAAGCAAGGGAACAAATACGGAATAAAGCTCCGTGCATCGGCACCGTCAATTCACATGTTCAAGACGAACATCACAACAGAGATAAC
>CACXHC010000171.1 GCA_902767285.1 uncultured Ruminococcus sp. | reverse complement strand
TTTTTTGAAAAAAAGGTTTTCCCAAACCCTTTCCAAAAAACTTTAATTGTGCAAAAAATGTTTACTAACATAGAAACAAATCCGACTGCGACGTTTGCAGTCGGATTTGTTTTAGTTTATAGAAAGTTAGCGACACCGCATAAAATTTATATAGTAAAAGTTTCTTTTGCTTCTTTTTTTTTCAAAAAAAAGAAGCGAGGGGGTTTGGGGGGCGAGTAGCCCCCCAAATAAAAGGGGGCGAGTAGCCCCCCAAACAAAAAGCTTACGAAAACAGAGATTCGGCGTAACGGACAGTTTCCATAGCATCGGCGGCATACTTATCGGCACCGATCATGTCGGCGTATTCCTGAGTGAGGACAGCTCCGCCGACAACGACTTTTGTTTTAGGAGAGTTTTCTCTGAGAAGTTTTATTGTATCAGCCATAGCCGGAACGGTTGTTGTCATTAAGGCACTAAGACCAACGAGTTTGATATTATTTTCTACTGCACACGAGCAAATTTTTTCGGGGGGAACGTCTTTTCCGAGGTCAATCACATCATAGCCGTAATTGCTGAGAAGCACTTTGACTATGTTTTTTCCGATGTCGTGAATATCGCCTTTTACTGTTGCGAGAATTATTGAGCCTTTGCTCTCCTTGTTTTCGGAGGACATGGAACTTTTTACTGCGTCAAAAGCGGATTTTGCGGCATCGGCACTCATGAGAAGTTGTGGGAGAAATACGGTGTTTTTTTCAAATCCTTTTCCCACTTCGTCAAGAGCCGGAATGATTTGTGTGTTGATTACTTCTATCGGGTCGGTGGTTTTCAATAATTCAAACGCCGCTGTTTTTGCCTGTTCGCCGAGTCCTTTTATTATAGCTCGCTTGAGTGGCTCACTCGATGTTATTGATTCCGCTGAGGTTTTGTTAGATGATACGTTATTTACTGTAACTTCCGAAGCGAATTTTATATATTCTCCGCAGCTTTCGTCCATGTTTCTCAATGCCTTGAATGAATGATATGTTTTCATCATCTCAAAAGAAAACGGATTCATTATCGCACAGTCAAGACCCGTTTGCAGAGCTATTGCGTAAAATGTAGATGTTATAAAATCTCTGTTCGGCAGTCCAAACGAAATATTTGATACTCCAAGGCTTGTGTGAACTCCGAGTTTTTCCTTTATCATGCGGATACTTTCGAGAGTAACATTCGCACTGTTTGTATCAGACGAAACCGTCATCGCAAGCGGGTCAACAATAATATCTTTTTTGTCTATGCCGTATTTTTTTGCCTCGTTTACGATATTTTCAGCTATTTTGAATCTGCCCTCCGCCGTTTCGGGAATACCCTCTTCGCCTATCGTAAGGGCAATTACAACACCGCCGTATTTCTTCACAAGCGGAAAAACTGCCTTCATGCTCTCGGGCTTGCCGTTTACCGAATTAACCATCGGTTTTCCGTTATAAATACGCATAGCCTTTTCCATCGACTCAGCGTTTACCGTATCTATTTGTAACGGAAGATCGCTTACAGCCTGAAGTTCGCCCACAACACTGACCATCATTTCAGTTTCGTTTATTTCGGGCAGACCGACATTTACATCGAGAATGTCCGCTCCTGCGTCCTGTTGAGCAACTCCCTCTCCCAAAATATATTCCAAATTGTTATCTCTTAACGCTTGTTTGAATTTCTTTTTGCCTGTCGGATTTATCCTCTCGCCAATAAGAATCGGAATATTGCCCACCGTCACCGCATGAGTATATGACGAAACAACGGTGAAATTTTTCTTTGTTGGAAGATTAAAGCTGAGATTTTTCGTTTTTTCGACAGTCTTTTTTATAAATTCGGGAGTCGTTCCGCAACAACCGCCGATTATCGTTGCCCCCGCTTTTACAATGTTTACCATAATATCCGAAAACTCGTCCGCATCAACATCATAAACGGTTTTGCCGTCAACACTTTTCGGGAGTCCCGCATTCGGATTTACTATAATCGGAAGGCTTGTTCTTTCTGCGATTTTTGGAACAATCCCCGCCATTTGCTTAGGCCCGAGAGAACAGTTCATGCCCAACGCATCAACGCCCAGTCCTTCGAGCAGAGCCACCATCGCCGAAGGGTCTGCACCTGTCATGAGCTTTGCGTTTTCGTCATAAACGCACGTTACAAAAATCGGAAGATTGGAATTTTCTTTTGCCGCAAGCACTGCCGCTTTTGCCTCGTAAGAATCGTTTATTGTTTCTATTATTACGAGGTCGGCACCGCTTTTTTCGGCGATTTTTACGCTGTCGGCAAAAATCGAGATTGCATCTTCAAAATCGAGGTCGCCGAGAGGTTTCAGAAGTTTTCCCAAAGGCCCCATATCGAAAGCAACATATTTTTCGTTATCACTTCCGCCCATTTCGTCAACGGCTTTACGGGCGATTTTTACAGCTGATGTTATTATTTCTTCGAGATTATCAAATTTCAGACGGTTCGCCCCGAAAGTATTCGTTGTTATTATATTGCTTCCGCTTTCGAGATATTTTTTATGTATGCCGTAAATTATATCTGCATGAGATATATTCCATAATTCGGGCAGCTCTCCGGGTTTCAGTCCTTCAGCTTGCAGAAGGGTTCCCATACCGCCATCAAAATAAGTTATAGAATTTTGTATTTTTGTAAGTATATCCAAAACAAATCCTCCGTTACTCAAGTGCGAATTTGCAATTAGATTTGTTATTGCAAGACGCACATTTATTTCCGCACGTTCTGTTCTCCGCACCCAGACCGATAACCGCTGTCACAGATTTAGTCGGAGTCATTAGCAGAGATTCCGACAGCGTTATACCCATATTCTTATTCATATTGAGAATTTTGACGAAATCTTTCTGATGTTCCAACGAAAAATCCCCATAACCGGCACTGAATCTGGAACAATGTTTCACTCCATTTGTTATTTGATCTTCGGCAAAATCGCACCAACTCTCCACCGCCGACGAACCGAGAGCATCAATTATAAGACTCTTTGTGCGGTTCAGTCGTCCGTATTTTGTAATCAGACGGTCAACGCCTATCCCGATTGTTGCCGAAAACAAAATGACTTTATTACAGCCTTTCAGATGATTCGTAAGAGATTTGCTTGTCACCGTTCCAAAACCTATATCGATTTGATTTTCCGATATAAATTTCAAATCCGCATAATCGTAACAGCATATAGGCTTAATGACTGCCGAAATTTCGTTCAAGCACTCATTTATAACAGGCATTACATCATCTAAAGGCTGATTTTTTTTATACCCCATATATCGCAGAGCCTCGTTCAAAATCGGGCTTGCGTTTTCCGATTTTCCCGAGATTATCATTTTATTATATACGAAATATTGTCCATTATAGCTTTGGCGACTTCGGGTTTGTTCATGGTGTACACATGAACCGCATTTACGCCGTTTGCGTACAGGTCGATTATCTGAGCAGACGCATACGCAATTCCGGCTTGTTTCATAGCAAGGGGATTATTGCCGTATCTGTCAACTATGCGAATAAAACTTTGCGGAAGTGCCGAACCCGATATATTTTTTATGCGTTTGAGCTGAGCTGCATTTGTAACAGGCATAATCCCGGCAACTATCGGCACGGTGATTCCTGCCTCACGAACTCTGTAAAGAAAATTATACAGAATATTGTTGTCAAAAAACATCTGAGTAGTAAGGAACTCGCACCCCTTGTCAACTTTCTCTTTGAGATGTTTTATATCTTCAAAAGAGTTTTCGCTCTCGGGGTGGGATTCGGGATAGCACGCACCGCCAATACAGAAATCGCCCAAAGATTTCAGCTCGTCAATAAGCTCGCCCGCATAATGATAACTGCATTTGTCAAAATCGAAATTTTCGGGAATATCGCCCCTGAGTGCAAGAATATTCTGTATATTTTTTGATTGAAGATTTTTTACAACAGAATCGATTTTCTCTTTGTCCGAGCTAACACACGTTAGATGAGCCAATGCCGGAACTCCGTATTTAGTTTGAATATTATCTGCTATATCGGCTGTGAATTCCGAAGTTCCACCGCCTGCACCGTAAGTCACACTCATGAAACTCGGCTTGAGGGCTGCGATTTCCTCAATTGCCTGATTTATAGAATTAAATTTGTCGCTCGTTTTCGGCGGAAAAACTTCCATAGAAAGAGTTGGCTTTCCGCCGTTTATCACATCAATAATTTTCATTTTTTTGACACGTCCTATCAATTAATTTTTTTCGGTTTTGCACACTCGACCACTTTTAATGATGGGTCTTTCTGCAAGAATATTTCTTTATAATAATTGTAAACATCTTGATATTCGGGCAGAAATTTTTCTATATCCGCCGAACTGAACGGGATTATCATATAATCCGCCCAAGTCGCCTGATTATAATAACAATACATGAGATTGTTTTCAAGATTTTCAAATTTTATTTTTGTTTCGCCGTTTTCGACAACCTTTTTGACTGTCACAGTAGCCAAAATACTTGTGACTTTGTTATAATAATCGTCCTGCATTTGAGCACAAAAAAGATTTCCCATAGAATAATAAACAAGGGTATCACCTATATACTCGGCCGGCTCAATACAATGGGGGTGAGTTCCAATAACAAGGTCTGCTCCGCACTCGGCAAGATATTTCGCCATGTCCTCTTGATAATCCGTAGGAACGGGCGAATACTCAACACCGGCGTGCATACAAACTATAAGAAAATCGACCTTATCTCTAACAGCATTTATATCTTTCTTTACTTGCAGTTTGTATTTTTGATATTCTGTATCCTCTTTTGGAGTAGTAAAATCACACGGCCACACATTAACAAGATATTCCTGCCCCTCGGGAAGAATAAACCCGTTCAGACCGTAAGTATAATCGAGCATACTGTATGTAATGCCGTTACACTCCAAAACATGAACTTCATCTCTCGCCTTTTGACTGTCGAAAGAACCGGTCATAAAAACGCCGTCTTGCTTCTGCCAATATTTATACGATTCCAAAATACCGTCTACACCTGCATCGAATGTGTGATTTGTCGCTGTTGATACGAGATTATAGCCCAAATCGACCATAGCATCGCCGGCTTCCTGAGGACTGCAAAAACACGGATAACTCGAAAGCCCGATTTTCTCGCCCCCGAGAATTGTTTCCTGATTATAATAATTCAGATCGCACTCTTTTGTAAACTGACGCAAATATCTGACCATTGGTTTAAAATCGTATCCGTTGCCGTTGGCGAGAGCGTTCGCATAAGCGTATGTCGAATCATAAATAATATAATCTCCGGCAATAGACATTTGGAACGAGCCTTCGGGCTTGCCTTTTGGGGTATCGGTTTCGGTGTCGGTTTCGGCGGGGGAATCATCAAGCT
>CACXHC010000170.1 GCA_902767285.1 uncultured Ruminococcus sp. | reverse complement strand
CCCCTCCAAAAAACTTTTAGTTATATATCCGTAAAAAATATATAATTAAAGTTTTTTTTGCTTCTTTTTTTTTCAAAAAAAAGAAGGCGGGGGTTCGGGGGCGGCAGCCCCCGATCGGGGGTTTGGGGGCGGCAGTCCCCGAGCGGGGGTTTGGGGGCGGCAGCCCCCAACAGAGCAAGCTTATTTGAGGGTGTGGGCGATTACGTTGCCCAAGAGTTCGGCGGAATATATGGCTTCGTCGAGTGTGTTTGCGTCTGTTCCTATTTCGATGAGGAGTGAACCGGGGGCGAGATTCATGTTGTACATGAAATTTCCAAAATAAAGAGGTCGTGTCATTTCGGGGTAGTATGATTCCGCTGTTGCCTGAAGTTTTACGGCAAGACTCATGTTCTGTCGCCAGTCAGGGAAATCATAATATCCGTAATTGTCGTTACCGCACATTATCATTATTTGAGCGGCTTTTTTGTTGTTGTATACGAATGTCGGCTTGATTTTTTCGTTCTCGTCAGTCGTTATGCTGTCCCTGTGAATGTCGAGAACTATTTTTATTGATGGGTATTGGGCGAGATATTCTTTTATAGACTCGGCAGAGTTGTCATACGCTCCCAAATATGACGGCTCGTCATGATGAGTCGTACAGTGAATGGCTGTTATTCCGTTGTTCTTTAGGCTTTCGACAATCGCCTCGCCTACTCGGATTATGTTTTTGTTGTCGTCGGTGCTTGATGGGTCGTAGCTTTCGTAATAATATCCGAGGTCGCTGTCCATGTACGCTTCTGTTGAGTGCGTGTGAACTATGAGAACTTGTGGTTGAGATGTTTGTTCATATTCAAAAGGAAGTTCCGCATTTAAAAAGCCACGCAAATCTAAACTCAAATCGGTTGAGTTTTTTACATAGAAATTGTTGTATTTCATGTTTGATTCACGGTAAGTTGTTTCTGTTACAAGATATGTGTTTTCAAAAGGAATTTCGGCGGTGCTTTCGTTTTCGGAAGATGATGTCTGCTCGGGTTGCGGTGATGTGTCTGTATCAGGCTTTTTGTCAAAATCAGAAACGGTGTTCGCCGATGGTAATGCAAGTTCTGCCGTTGCTGAGGACTCAATATGATTGTTTATATTGTCAAATTTGTTGTACGAACTCACGGTGCCGAACATCGACATTATAAATGCAAAACATATTACTACTGTGTTGCTTATTTTTTCACTCGTTCTCATGGCAAAACGCATCTCCGTTCATTTACTTTGTAATTCTGTTTTGTATATTTTTATGCCTGACAAAAAACGAATATTCATTAAAATATGTTTTACTTTTTTTAATTGTGTGGTATAATGGATAGTACACACCAAAAGAAAGGATTTGAAATTTTTATGCTGTACTCTATTAATTTGGGGTGCTGGAACAGCGTTTTTGCCGTTCCTACCGATATTGTTGACAAATATTTGAAAATAGCCGGCTCAGCTCAAATCAAAGTTTTACTGTACATACTGCGTAACAGCGGAAAAACTTTCTCGGAAGAAGATATATCAAGTCAGCTTAATATCGATATTTTTGATGTTAAAGATTGCATAGAGTTTTGGGTGTCCTTCGGTGTAATCAACATGGATTACAAAGACTCAAACGAAGAGGAAATCAAAATCACTCCTGCTGAATATAAAAATAATGAAACCGAATTTGTTGAATCCGATGAACAAACCGAATCTGCCGAATCAAACGAATCTTTTGAAAAAATTCCCGAAAATTCCGATATAGAAGTAACTGACCAAATTATTGAAGAAAAAACCACTCCCGATACAAAAGATGAAAAACTCGCTGACGTTGTTGTTGCTCGTCCTGTTCGCCCTGACCCGGTCTATATATCTAAAAGAATTGACGGAGATAACGAATTTTCGGCTCTGCTTGAGGAAGTTCAGATTGTCTACGGCAGACCGATTTCCAACAACGAAACCGCCGGAATACTTATGCTTCACGATAACGAGGGCTTGCCGTGCGAAGTTATCCTCATGCTGATAACATACGGAATAGATAACGGAATGGGTATGCGACAAATCGAGGCTTTGGGGGCAACATGGGCGAAAAACGGCATAAACTCCGTTCCGCTTGCAGAAGCCGAAATCACTCGTCTTGACGAGAGCAAAGAGTGTTACAGAAAAATCCAAAAATTATTTGGTCTTGAGTTTCGTAAGCCCAGCAAAAAAGAAGAGGAAATGTATTCTCGTTGGATTAAAAGTTGGAAAATCAGTGATGAACTTTTAAAAGCGGCTTTCGAAATATGTATCGATATGAAGGGCAAGTATATTCCGAATTATGTAAACACGATCTTATTTAATTGGCAGAAAGACGGCATTAAAACTCCCGATGAAGTGAAAAAACAAGCAAAAAAAGTTTCTGCCGATAACTCAAAACGCTCTTCCTCTTTCGATATTGACGATATTTCAAACCTTACTTTATTTAACGATTAAAGGAGTTTTATATTTATGGGGTATGGAAAAGATATTTATGACCGTGCTTTGGCAGAACTTAGTTTACGCCGTCAGCGTGCCATAAACGATGCCGAAAAACGCTGTAACCGCATATATGCCGAGATCCCCGAAGTTGCGGAGTTGCAGAAATTTCTGACTCAAACGGGAGTAATCGCGGCTCGTGCGGTGATTGGCGGAGGCAACACAAGAGAAATCTTAGAAGATTTGAAAAAAAAGAATCTTCAAACTCAAGAAAAAATAAAACTTCTGCTTTTATCTCACGGATACTCCGCAACAGACCTTGAGGAACACTGGTTTTGTCCCTCCTGCAAAGACAAAGGATATGTTGACGGCCGTATGTGTGCTTGTTTGAAAACGCTTCTGCGAGATACGGCTTTCAGAGATTTAAATGAACGTTCTCCGCTGTCGCTTGAAAAATCCAAATTCGAAAATTTCAATTTGGACTGGTACCCCGATGTTCCCGACAAAAACGGATTTATCCCCAAAAAACGCATGGAAAAAACTTTGGAATTTTGCCGTAATTATGCCGAAAACTTCAGCAGCGAAAGTCCATCTATATTGATGGACGGCGGAACGGGACTCGGCAAAACTCATCTTTCTTTGGCAATTGCCGGACGAGTAACCGAAAGAGGGTTCGGAGTGATTTACGGCTCGGCCCCAGATATTTTGGGAGCAATAGAAAGAGAGCGTTTTTCATCGCAATATCGACAGGACAGCGAAATTTTAGATAGACTAACCAATTGTGATTTGCTGATATTAGATGACCTTGGAACAGAGTTTTCAAATCAATTTACAAAAACAACCGTATATAATTTAATAAACGCACGAATGATTCGTCACAAAGCGACTATAATAAACACAAATCTATCCATTGGCGAATTAGGCAAAGAATATTCAGACAGATTAGTTTCCCGACTTGTCGGCGAAAATATTCGTCTGACGTTTCTCGGTGACGATATTCGCATATTAAGGAAGAAAAACCGCAAGCAATAATTTTTTCACAGTACATAGAAAAACAGATTCCCGGCGATATTAAGAAATACCGCCGGGAAATCCTCTTTTTATGAAAGGAGAAACATGAGAAAAAATCTTAATTAATAGTTTTCGTAATTATTATTGGAATAACCATCTTGACCGTAATTTTGGTCATCGTAGCCCTGATCGCCATAGCCTTGATCGCCGTAACCTTGGTCATCGTAACCTTGGTCACCATAGCCTTGATCATCATAACCTTGCTGATACTCGCCGTTTTCGTCGTAGTAGCCGCCGTTTTCGTCATAATAACCGTTCTCATCGTAGTAACCGTTATCATCGTAATAACCGTCATCGTAGCTGTAACCCTGCTGGTCGTAGCCGTCATCATAGCTATCGATGTAACCTTGGTCATCGTAGATGTAATCATAATCGGAGTAATCGTAATTATCATCGTAACCGCTTGCGGAATACGCACTCTCATCATAGCTGTTGCCGTAGGTATCGGAATTTTCGTAAGCATTCTCGCCATAGAGTTCGTTGTATTCTGCCTCGTAGTCGTAAGCCTCTCCACCGTAATCATCGCCATAGTCATCGGAAGGAGCTACAAACGCCTCATTAAGAGCCTTGTGATAAAGTTTATCATAAGTTTTGGAATACTGGCACATATTAGCATATTCTTCAGCATTATAATCTGCGTATTGACCTTCCTCGAAGAAAGCGTCAAGAGTTTTTATTGTAAGATTGGAGTCGATAACGACTTTAGCAGCTGTACAAATGAAATATCCTACTGCAACGCCTGCAAGACCGCCTGCGAGGGGCCCTGACTCGCCCGAGAAAACTGCTGCAACGGCAACGCCTGAGAGCAAGAATCCCAAACCAAGACCAACGCTTATTTCGACTGCGATAAACAGAGCGTTATGTATCATTCGTTTCCACGAATCCCAATAAACGGCGATACCATCTGCCGCACTGGTGTAGAGAGTTTTGCCATCTCTCCAGAAAGTATAGCACAAAACGAGGTCAAAAGTAAAGCTCAACGCATGACCTATAACGAATTGGCAAAGCTTAATAAGCGGGCCAACAACGGGCAAACGCATTTTATTTTCGGCGAAAGTATTCAACTGCATTTGGAGCTGCTGAATAGATTTTCTAACTAATCTGCTATATGAAAAGAACTCATTACCTGAGGGGAAACGCTCGTGAGTACTTTCTTTAGCGAACTTGTTCATATCTTCCGGGAAAGCCTTTGCCGAGATAGCGTCTGTAATTATAGCCATCTGACCCGCACGGAATTTATAACCAACTATGAAGTTCAACACAAAATAGAAAACGCAGGTTACAACAAGCCAAACAGCGGTAGAAATCCACCCCATTATTTTTCCTTCACTGCCGGCAACGATACCGGTAGATATTTTCAGCGTAACCAATGAAACGATGGCGGAAGCGATAGGAATTAACATTCGCAGCACTACATATTTTATTGTCTTATTAAAAATTTGATTTGGAGAAATATTATCCATTTATCAGCCCTCCGAATAATAAATTTGCATTAAAAATTAATCTCAATGCCTACTAAAAAAACGTGCTAAAAACCTCCCTTGTATTATACCACAATATTCACATAAAAGTAAATATGCTTTTTAAAAATTTATTTACAAGTGTACGAAAAAATTCAGCATAAAAAACTGTTACTTTTTTCCCACAGAGCAATAAATCGAACTCAAATTCGTAAAATTTAATAAAAAATGGATTAAAATCGTGTTAAATTAAAACAGAAAAAAATCAGGCAATCAAAAAAAATAATAATTTTGATTATAAAATCAAAAAAATTTACAAATTGCACAAAAATCGACACAAAAATTCTAAACATCAATATACTTAGAATTATATCATATATTATCAAATAGAGCAATAGACTTTTTAACAAAAATATGCTATACTTGTACACAAATCGAATAAAGAGGGGGATTACAAAAAATGGCTGTGGTGAAGCGAAAAATAAATCCGGCTATATTTTTTATTGTAGGAACAGTTTGTTTGATAGGACTCCACTCACAATTTTTGCTGTTGGAAATAGAAAGTTTTATCTTTGACAAAAACTACACAGAATTTTCGATAACTGAGAGCGTAACCCACTGGATACTTATATGCGTTGTGTGGGGAATATTGGGAATAGCTCTATTTTATATAGTATCACGAGTTTACGGTTATGATATTATGAAGAAGGAGCAACGCCCCGACACCCGCGATATAATAATAGCTATAATGTTGCTTTCGTCATCGATTGGAGTAAAATATATCTTGCTGGGAGGCTGGCAAATGGCGATTGACTTCAAACAGCAGGGATGGTTTCAGTTTATATTTTTGTATTTGTACTATCTGTTTGAAGCGTTGATTGTGTTGCTCTCGGCAATATTTTTTCAAGAAGGCTGTGAAATGATTCTGAAAAACAAAACCCCGTTTGCCTTCGGCGGAACGACTCTCGCTTTGACATGGGGGCTTACTCATTTCATCACAAGAGGTGACATGGTGACCGCCCTTTATTATACCGTGGTCGCATTTTTTATCGGCTGTGCATATCTTACCGCTAAAAAGAATTTTTATATTGCCTACATATTCGCTGTTGTTCTTATTATCATTTAGCTTGCTTCTTTTTTTCTCTTCTTTTTTTTGAAAAAAAAAGAAGCAAAAAAAACTTTAGTTCGTGTAAGTTATGCTTTGCGTTACAGTTGGATTTTTTTTCTCTTCTTTTTTTGAAAAAAAAGAAGCAAAAAAACTTTAATTCGTGTCCGCTCACATTTGGGTTACCGTAAGATTTTTTCTCTTCTTTTTTTTTGAAAAAAAAAGAAGCAAAAAAAACT
>CACXHC010000169.1 GCA_902767285.1 uncultured Ruminococcus sp. | reverse complement strand
GGTATGGCGGAATTGGCAGACGCGCATGGTTCAGGTCCATGTGAAAGCAATTTCATGCAGGTTCAAGTCCTGTTACCTGCACCAAAGCCGTAGGATAACGGCTTCATATTCGGCGTCATAGCCAAGTGGTCAGGCATCGGTCTGCAAAACCTTGATCCCCGGTTCAAATCCGGGTGACGCCTCTAAAAAATGCCCCGTTGTGTGTAATCAGCGGGGCTTTCGTCTGTGGGAAGGTGAGAAAATTATGTCAAACAATAAATTTATACTACATTCTGATTACAAGCCGACAGGCGACCAGCCCAAGGCTATCGATGATATTATAAAAAATATAAAAAGCGGAAATAAAGAATCAACACTGCTCGGCGTTACCGGTTCCGGAAAAACATTCACTATGGCGAACGTAATTGCCGAACTAAATCGCCCAACACTTGTTCTGGTTCACAACAAGACTTTGGCGGCTCAGCTTTGCAGCGAGTTCAAGGAATTTTTTCCCGAAAACGCTGTTGAGTATTTCGTTTCGTATTATGACTACTATCAGCCCGAAGCCTACGTTGCCGCAACTGATACTTATATAGAGAAAGATTCTTCTATAAATGATGAGATAGACAAACTGCGTCACAGTGCGACTCTTGCCCTGTCTGAAAGACGTGATGTAATAATAGTCGCAAGTGTGTCGTGCATATACAGTCTCGGAAGTCCGATTGATTACCGAAATATGGTCATATCTCTTCGCCCCGGTATGGAGAAAAATCGAGACGACCTTTTGCGAAAATTAGTCGAACTTCAGTACGAACGCAACGACATCAATTTCACTCGTAATAAATTCAGAGTAAGAGGAGATGTTGTCGAAATATACCCCGTTTCAGGTGGCGAGAACGTTATCCGAGTCGAGTTTTTCGGCGATGAGATAGACTCAATAAGCGAAGTGAATGCCTTAACAGGAAATGTTGTATCAAAATTGCGTCATGCGGCTATATATCCGGCATCACATTATATTGTATCTCCCGAAAAGTTGGAGGATTACATAAAAGTTATTGAAGATGAACTCGATACCCGTCTTTTAGAATTTCGAAACGAGGGAAAACTTCTGGAAGCTCAGCGAATAGAACAGCGTACTCGTTATGATATAGAATCACTTAGGGAAATCGGATTTTGCCCCGGTATCGAAAACTATTCCCGAATACTTTCGGGCAGACCTGCCGGAAGTACCCCCTGTACTCTGCTTGATTATTTCCCCGAAGATTTTTTGCTTTTTGTTGATGAATCGCACGTCACACTCCCGCAAGTGCGAGGAATGTACGCAGGCGACCACGCTCGAAAAAAGAATCTTGTTGATTATGGGTTTAGACTTCCGTCCGCTTTTGACAACAGACCCTTGAATTTTGATGAGTTTTACGGTAAAATAAATCAGGCTGTTTTTGTGTCGGCTACTCCGGGAGATTTCGAGATTCAAAAAAGCGGAATAACGGCAGAGCAGGTTATTCGTCCTACCGGTTTGCTCGACCCCGAAATTTTTGTCCGTGCCGTTGATGGTCAAATTGATGACCTCATATCCGAAATAAACACCGAAACTTCAAAGGGATTTCGCACTCTCGTTACGACTCTCACAAAAAAAATGGCTGAGGATTTGACATCGTATCTTGAGGGCATGGGGATAAAAGTCAGATATATGCACAGCGATATTGATACGGTCGAGCGTATGGAAATCATAAGGGGACTGCGTTTGGGTGATTTCGATGTTCTTGTCGGAATAAATCTTCTGCGTGAGGGACTCGACATTCCCGAAGTATCGCTTGTTGCGATTCTCGATGCCGATAAAGAAGGTTTTTTGCGTTCCGAACGAAGCCTAATTCAAACTATCGGACGAGCCGCCCGCAACAGCGAAGGTCATGTTATAATGTATGCCGACAGCGTTACGCCGTCTATGCAAAAGGCAATCACCGAAACCGTTCGCAGACGTAAAATTCAAATGGCATATAATAAAAAGCATAACATCACTCCAAAAACTATCGTTAAAAAAGTGAGCGATGTTTTGGAAATTTCTACTCATGCAGATGATGACAAAAAAATCGAAAAACAACTCACTCCGGATGAGAAAAATAAGCTGATAGATCAGCTCACAAAAGAAATGAAAGCTGCGGCGAAAATGCTTGAGTTCGAACACGCCGCCTTCTTGCGAGATAAAATTAATAAATTAAAGGGCAGTAAGTGAGGAGAAATATTATGGCTAAAAAAAGAACTCCCGAATACGACAACGAAAGTATCGTATCGCTGAAAGGTGCAGACAGAGTAAGAAAAAGACCTGCGGTTATTTTTGGTTCTGACGGTCTTGAGGGCTGTGAACACTCGTTTTTTGAGATTCTTTCAAATTCCATAGACGAAGCCCGTGAAGGTTTCGGCAGAGTCATAACCGTTACTTATTACGAAGATAAGTCTATTGAAGTTGAAGACCATGGCAGAGGAATTCCGGTCGATTTCAACAACGGTGAACAAAAATATAACTGGGAACTCGTTTTCTGCGAACTTTATGCAGGCGGAAAATATAATAACAGTTCGGGCGAAAATTACGAATATTCGCTCGGCTTGAACGGCTTGGGTCTTTGCTCCACTCAGTATTCGTCCGAATATATGGAAGTCGATATAAAAAGAGATGGTCAGCGTTACACCCTCAGTTTTGAAAAAGGTGAAAATGTCGGCGGTCTGCAAAAAGAACCGTACAAAAAAAGAGATACGGGTACAAAAATAAAATGGCGTCCCGACCTCGAAGTTTTTACCGATATTGATATACCGTCCGAGTATTTTATTGACACAATCCGCCGTCAGGCAATTGTAAACGCAGGTATAAAATTTATTTTTCGTCTGCAAAAAAACGGAAATTTTGAGATAACTGAATTTCAGTATGCAAACGGTATCGCCGACCACGTTAAAGAACTCGTTGGCGAAAGCGGTTTAACATCGGTTCAGTATTGGCAAGCCGAAAAAATGGTGCGTGACCGTGACGACAAACCCGAGTACAAAGCCAAAATGAGTATAGCTCTTGCGTTTTCCAACAAGATCACGGCAAAGGAGTATTATCATAACTCAAGTTGGCTTGAGTACGGCGGCGTTCACGAACTCGCCGTGCGAAATGCGTTTGTTTATCAAATAGATTCGTATTTAAAGCAAAACGGCAAATATACAAAAAGCGAGAGCAAAATCAAATTTACCGATGTTGAAGATTGCCTTGTTATTGTTATTTCGTCTTTTTCGAGTGTGACATCTTACGAGAACCAAACCAAAAAGGCAATCAACAACAAGGGGATTCAAGATGCTTTAGTTGATGTTCTCCGCCGTCAGCTCGAAATTTATTTTATCGAAAATCCGATTGAAGCGGATAAAATCGCAGGTCAGGTTCTTGTTAACAAGAGAAGCCGTGAGAAAGCCGAAAAAACCCGTCTTGATATAAAGAAAACGCTTTCGAGCAATATGGATATGACAAGCCGTGTAGCAAAATTTGTCGATTGCCGAAGCAAAGATGTTTCTAAACGAGAACTTTTTATTGTTGAGGGTGACTCGGCTCTCGGTGCGTGCAAACAGGCGAGAGACCCTGATTTTCAAGCCATTATGCCGATTAGAGGTAAAATTCTAAATTGTCTGAAAGCCGACTACGATAAAATTTTTAAAAGCGAGATAATTACAGATTTATTGAAAGTTCTCGGTTGTGGAGTTGAGGTTACATCAAAAGCGAATAAAAATTTGTCGTCTTTTGATATGAGTCTGCTCCGCTGGGATAAAATAATTTTTTGTACCGATGCCGATGTTGACGGATTTCAGATACGCACTCTTCTTTTAACTATGATATACCGTCTTACTCCGACTCTCATAAAAGAGGGGAAAGTTTTTATTGCCGAATCTCCGTTATACGAGATTACCGCAAAAGACCAGATTTATTTTGCCTATACCGAACAAGAGAAAGATGAGTTCATCAAAAAAATCGGCAAAAGTAAATTTACCGTCCAGCGTTCTAAAGGTCTTGGCGAGAACGAACCCGACATGATGAACCTCACCACCATGAACCCCAAAACCCGCAGACTGATCAAAATTATGCCCGATGATGCCGAAAAAACCGCCGAAATGTTTGATATTCTTCTTGGCGATAATCTTGCCGGCAGAAAAGATTATATTGTTAAATATGGTGCTGATTATATTGATAATCTCGACATCAGCTAACCTTTTGTTAGGAGGATTTTTGAATTGGCAAAGCGAAAAAAGAACGAATCGACCCCCAAACAGCCTAAAACTAAAGGTGTTATAAAAGGTGCGGGAGAGGTCATCGACCAAAATATTGTTTCGACTATAACCGAGAATTATATGCCCTACGCTATGAGTGTTATTTTGTCAAGAGCTATTCCCGAGATTGACGGATTCAAGCCATCGCACCGCAAACTTCTCTACACGATGTACAAAATGGGTCTGCTTGGTTCAACAAGAACTAAATCGGCAAATATAGTGGGTCAGACAATGAAACTGAATCCCCACGGCGACAGTGCTATATATGATACTATGGTAAGACTCAGCCGAGGATACGAAGCACTCCTTCACCCTTATGTTGACAGCAAAGGAAATTTCGGCAAATTTTACAGCCGAGATATGGCGTGGGCAGCGTCAAGATATACCGAAGCAAAACTCGACAGTATCTGCAACGAGCTTTTTCGCGATATAGATAAAAATACGGTCGATTTTGTAGACAACTACGACAACACCCTCAAAGAGCCGACACTTCTTCCGGCGACGTATCCATCTGTTTTGGTAAATGCCAATACGGGAATCGCCGTTGGCATGGCGAGTTCGATATGCTCATTCAATCTGCGTGAGATTTGCGAAACAACAATTGCCCTCATAAAAAACAAAGACCATGATATTATGTCAACACTTCCGGCACCTGATTTTATTGGCGG
>CACXHC010000168.1 GCA_902767285.1 uncultured Ruminococcus sp. | reverse complement strand
TTATCCGTTATATCATCGGTATATATTTTATACATCGCAAGAGCTACCAGTGGTACGAACATCATCGCACTGTACTCGCCTGCCGCTGCTCGAACATAAATATTCGTCAATCTGTAAGATGCCGTTGAATATACAAGAGATGCCACAAGACCGTATTTCTCGTTTTTAAAAATACCCTTAAATGAATAATATCCTATTGCCGATGTTCCGAGATTTATCAAAAACACATAAATTTTATAAGCTAATGTTACATCAAATCCGCATATTCTCAAAACTGCCGGAACATAAAGCAGAAAATCACCGTAATAGATGGAAGCCGCATAGCCGTAGCCCTCTATCCACTCACTCGACATTCTAACGGGAAATACTCCTCGCTGAAGTTCTCCTGCAATAGCCTCTATTCTCATGAGATGTACTTCTATATCATGACCGCTGTTTATTCCTGTGTTAAAAAGCGGAATCGATACAAGAAATGCTATACATATTACAACAAAAATATTCTCTTTATTAGATTTGACCTTTTCCCAAAAAATATATAAAAAATCTATCAACAAAAAAGCTGTCAATACGCATACAAGATTTTTTAAAAGTTCAGAGCAATCTTCTTTTATCGAAATTCCCTTTACTCTAAGACTGCCGTAGCCGTCATATCTGAAAATCAGCTTGAATGTATCTATATTTTCTTTTAACAAAACTCTAAATGATGTTTGATGAAGATGTTCGTACAATCTTGCACTTCCGGATTTGATAAAAGACCCCATATCACCGTTACAACCGACATTTACGACTTGCCACGAGGTGCAGTCATAATCAACAGTAACTGTATAAGAACCTTTTTTCAGTTCAATAAACGGGCCTGCCATCATGTTTATTGTTTCGTCTGTGGGAACAAGTTCTTCATCTATGTACCATGAACCGTCTGTTAGTTTAAGATAGTTTGACTTCATCTGATTCATGGGTACTTCTATTGTTTTTGCCGTTGATGCTCGGACACATATCATCGCAATAATTGATATTATTACCGCTATCTGAAAACATATCCATATAATAAACGGTTTATTCTTGAATCTGCTTTTTTGTTGAATAGGCAGATTGTTTTCCTCCGACATTTCGTTTTTTCCTTTCAGTTTATGGAAATCATTTTATATTTGGATTATCGTTTCCGACTACGACATTTGAACTGCCAAGCACTCTTTCAAGTTCGTTGAGCATTACATCATTGAGCGACACTTTAAACAGATTGCCAAAATGGTCGTATTTTTTTTCGTCCTCGTAATAGAAAGAAACAGGCGTGCGACCATCAAAAACATCAAGCAATTTAGTGGCATACGAACACTCCCTCGAATCTTTTGACGAAAATTTCAGATAAAGCCTCGGAGATTTCGGGGCTGACGGCTTTTCGGGAATTTTCAATTTTGGTTCGGTTACTGCCTCGATTGCGGAATCCAATTTTAATTTGAGTTTTTCATCGTCCTCGTTCATGTATGCGTATAAATCGATGACCTCGCCTTCGTGCATGAAAATTCTTGTTTGCTCGAATACCGACGGAAAAATTATCAGCTCAGCAGAACCGCTTGTATCTTCAATTTGAGCAAATGCCATGAGATCGCCTTTTTTTGTTGTGAGTGTTTTCACTTCCAAAATATACGCTATTATATGCAGTCTTTTACTTTTATATTTTTGTGGATATTCTTCAATTTCCGCGATAAGCTCATGAGGAACGGAATCTATAAATCTGCGGTACTCATCAAGCGGATGACCTGACAAAAACAGCCCTGTTACTTCTTTCTCCATACCCAAAATATCGGCGTGAGAGTATTCGGGAACATCAGGAATATTGTAAGATTTTTCTTTATCTTCCTCCAAATCGTCAAAAAACGAAAATTGTCCCTCAGCTTTGAATTTGCTGTCATACTCGATACTTTGTACAATATTTTTTGCAGACATTATAAGTTGTCGGCGATTTAAACCCAATCCGTCAAACGCACCGGCTTTTATAAGACTTTCGATATTTGCCATATTTAAATGCCTGCCGGAAAGACGCTCGCAGAAATCAATAAAGCTGCTGTATGCACCATTTAGCTTTCGTTCTTCGATAATAGCATTTATTATTTGCGAACCTGTATTTTTTATCGCCTTGAGTCCGTAATACATATTGTTTCCGCTGACCGAAAATCCGTATTCGCTGTAATTTATGTGCGGAGGCATTATGGTTATACTGAGTCTGCGACATTCGTCCATATATGGTGCAAGGCTTTTGTTGTCGTCAAGAATACTTGTGAGAAGTGCCGCCATATACTCTTTCGGGTAATGATATTTGTACCACGCTGTTTGAAACGATATTTCGGAATACGCCGCTGCATGAGATTTATTGAATGCGTATGACGCAAAACTCTCCATATCGGCAAAAATCGAAACAGCGGTGTTTTCCGAAATTCCTCTTTCGATACAGCCGTCTATAAATTTTTGTTTTTCGGCATCCAATTCGTCCTTGTGTTTTTTTGCCATGGCTCGGCGTACAATGTCCGCTTGTCCGAACGAATATCCCGCAAGCTCTCTGAAAATCTGCATAACTTGTTCTTGATAAACAATACAGCCGTATGTTACATCAAGAATATTTTTGAGCATAGGGTGCTTGTATTTGATTTTTTGCGGATTTTCTCGGTTTTTTCTGTAAACGTCTATAAATGCCATCGGGCCGGGGCGATAAAGAGCCGTTATTGCAGTTAAATCTTCAACGCTTTTCGGCTTTATGAGCATGATAGTATTTTTCATGCCCGCCGATTCAAATTGAAAAACGCCTTCTGTGCGACCTTCCGAAATCATATCGAAAACCGCCTTATCTGTATAATCTATATCATCATCGGAAAAATTCGGGTTAGTTTGCTGTATCAATTTTTTGGCATCGTCAAGAACTGTAAGGTTTCGTAATGCCAGAAAATCTATTTTCAAAAGTCCCTGCGACTCGACAATATCTTTTGTATATTGAGTTACAACAACTTCGTTGTTGACTGCCAGCGGAACATATTCGTCAACCGGTCTTTCGGTGATAACTACTCCGGCGGCGTGGGTTGTGGGATTTCGGGGCATACCTTCAATTTTTCTTGCGGTATCGAGTAAAGTACGAATCTCGCTGTCCTCTTGATAAAGATTTTTCAATTCGGAAGATGTTTTTATTGCATCGTATAATGTATCGGCATTAGATGACGTTATCTCACTCGAAATTTTGTTGACCGTTGACAAACTTATTCCCATAACACGACCGACATCACGCACCGCACCTTTTGCGGCTAACGTGCCGAATGCTATTATTTGAGCGATATGGTCACTTCCGTATTTTCTTCGTACATATTCGATGACCTCTTGGCGGCGGCGAACGCAGAAATCTATATCAAAATCGGGCATACTTACACGCTCGGGGTTGAGAAATCTTTCGAAAATGAGATTATATTTGATTGGGTCTGTATTCGTT
Organism: uncultured Ruminococcus sp.; assembly: GCA_902767285.1. Classification (GTDB taxonomy): domain Bacteria; phylum Bacillota; class Clostridia; order Oscillospirales; family Acutalibacteraceae; genus RUG592. The sequence continues at coordinate 17,774 of CACXHC010000168.1, read as the reverse complement.
ATACCGATACAGTATGCCGCAAGACTCCCTGCACCCGAACCACGTCCGGGGCCTACGGGAATATCTTTCGATTTAGCATAGTTTATAAAATCGCTAACAATGAGATAGTAGTCAACGAAACCCATTTTTTCTATAACGGATAATTCGTGATTGAGTCTTTCAATTAAATCTTCACTTGGATTTTCGCCGTAATGCTTTTTTAATCCTTCGGTGCAAAGTCTTTTAAAATAATCGAAATTACTCTCGCCCGTTGGAGTTTTAAAGTGCGGAAGTTCGGTCTTTTTAGACTGAAATTCCAAATTGCAGCAATCGGCTATTTTTTGGGTGTTTTCGATTGCCTCGGGAATATTCGGGAAGAGCGAACGCATTTCTTCCTCTGTTTTTACATAAAATTCGTTTGAAGGAAATTTCAGGCGGTCGGTATCGTCTATCTTCTTTCCTGTTTGTATGCACAAAAGGACATCGTGCATGGATGCGTCCGATCTGTCGATATAATGACAATCGTTGGTTGCCACAAGAGGTATATCAAGCTCTCTCGACATTTTTATTAAAACTTCATTTACTTTTTTCTGCTCGGGGATATTATGGTCTTGTACCTCAAGAAAAAAATTTCCGTCTCCAAAAATTTTCTTGTAATATGATGCTTTTTCGTATGCCGATTTTATATCACCCGAATTTATAAGAGATGGAATCTCGCCGGCAAGACACGCCGACAAGCATATTAAACCTTCGTGATATTTTTCAAGAAGTTCGTCATCAATACGAGGTTTTTTATAGAATCCTTCTGTCCATGCAAGAGATATTATTTTTGAAAGATTACGGTAACCCTGCATATTTTTGCACAAAAGAACAAGGTGAAACGGCTTGCCGTCAGCTGATGTTTTGTCAAATCTGGTTCTGCCGGCAACATAAGCCTCACAGCCTATTATTGCCTTGATTCCCTGCTTTTTAGCTTCGTTGTAAAAGAATAATGTGGAATACATATTTCCGTGGTCGGTGACGGCAACGGCGTTTTGACCTTTCTGCTTGACTGATTTCACCAAATCCGAAATTCGGCAAGCTCCGTCAAGCAGACTGTATTCGCTGTGAAGATGAAGGTGTACAAAAGACATTTTTTCAGCTCCTTGGCAAAAGTAATTTTTTAAGATATATTCCGGTGTACGATTTTTCACACAATATTAAATCTTCGGGAGTTCCTTGTGCAACTACGGTTCCTCCTCCGTTACCGCCTTCGGGACCTAAGTCAATTATATAATCGGCGGTTTTGATAAAATCCATATTATGCTCTATTGTAACAACTGTGTTGCCGTTTTCAACAAGTTTTCGCAAAACGTCTATTAAAACATGAACATCGGCTGTATGAAGTCCTGTTGTAGGCTCATCAAGAATATATATCGTTTTGCCTGTTGAACGTTTGGACAACTCCGTTGCAAGTTTGACTCTCTGTGCCTCACCGCCCGAAAGCGTTGTTGCCGGCTGTCCGAGTTTTATATATCCCAAGCCGACTTCCTTAAGCGTATTGATTTTTCGGTATATTTTTGGAATATTCTTGAAAAAATCCAGGGCTTCGTCAACAGTCATTTCAAGAACATCATAGATATTCTTTCCTTTATATTTTACTTCGAGGGTTTCGTGATTATATCTCTTGCCTTTGCAGACTTCGCACGGAACATAAACATCGGGAAGAAAATGCATTTCTATTTTGAGAATGCCGTCACCCTCACAGGATTCACACCTTCCGCCTTTTACATTGAACGAAAATCTGCCTGACGAATATCCTCTGATTTTTGCGTCATTTGTTGAGGCGAACAATTCTCGAATATCAGTAAATACTCCTGTATATGTTGCCGGATTTGATCGGGGAGTTCGTCCAATGGGAGATTGGTCTATATTTATTACTTTGTCGAGATTTTCGTATCCTGTTATAGCTTTATGCTTTCCGGCACGGGTTTTGGCACGGTTAAGTTCTTTGGCAAGAAAGTTATATATTATCCCGTTAACCAATGACGATTTTCCCGAACCCGACACACCCGTTACACAAACGAAAGTTCCGAGCGGAATGGATACATCTACATTTTTGAGATTGTTTTCGCTTGCTCCAATAACCGAAAGATAATTCCCGTTTCCTTTTCGGCGAGTTTCGGGAATGGGAATATATTTCTTTTTGGAAAGATACTGTCCTGTAATTGACTGCTCGCAATTCATGATTTCGTCAACTGTTCCGCTGCATACAAGCTGACCGCCGTTTACTCCTGCCCCCGGCCCTATATCGATTATGCAGTCGGCGGCAAACATGGTTTCTTCGTCATGTTCCACGACAATAACGGTGTTGCCGAGATCTCGCAGATGTTTCAGTGTTCCGATAAGTTTTTCGTTGTCGCTTTGGTGAAGTCCGATACTCGGTTCATCAAGAATATACAACACGCCCATCAAAGATGAGCCAATCTGTGTTGCCAAACGTATTCTCTGACTTTCACCGCCTGACAGCGTTGCCGCTGCTCGTGACAGTGTGAGATAACTTAATCCTACGTTTTTCAAAAAATTCAGTCTGGAACGGATTTCTTTTATTATAAGCTCGCTGATTTTTGTATCTTTTTCAGAAAGATTCAGATTATCTATAAAATTAAGTTCCTCGTCTATGGACAAATCACAAAATTGACTTATATTTATATCGCCAACAGTTACCGCAAGACTCTCTTTTGATAAACGCTTTCCGCCGCACATATCGCACGGGGTGGAACTCATATAAGATTCAATTTCTTCTTTTATCCAGTTGCTTTTTGTTTCTCTGAATCTTCTTTCGAGATTGTTTATAATTCCCTCAAACGCTGTTTGATACGACATTGAACCTGAATTAATTGTACGGTTAAGATTTATTATTTCGCCGTTGGTGCCGTATAATATTTTGTCCATAATATCTTTGGGAAGGTCGCCGATGGGCGTATCAAGCGAAAAATTATATTTTTCCGCAAGTGACTCCATATATGCCGAGGCAATACTTGAACCCTCCATCGCCCAGCCGGATGCTTTTATTCCGCCTTGGCGAATGGATTTTGTATAATCGGGAATTATGAGAGATTCGTCTATCTTCATAAATACGCCGAGTCCCGTACATTTGGGACACGCTCCCACCGGATTGTTAAACGAAAACATACGAGGCGAAAGCTCGTCCATACTTCCGCCATGGTCGGGACAAGCATATTTTTGAGAATACAATTTCTCATCGCCGTTAACTTCGCTTATGATAACAAGACCGTCCGAAAGATTCGATGAAGTTTCTACTGAATCGGTAAGACGACTTCGAATAGAATCTTTTACAACAAGGCGGTCTACCACAATCTCGATATTATGCTTTTTGTTTTTTTCAAGAGATATATCTTCATCAAGAGTGTATGTTATTCCGTCAACTCTTACACGGGTATATCCGTCTTTGCGTACTTTTTCTAAAATTTTTGCGTGTTCACCCTTTTTGGCTCTGACTATGGGAGATAACACAAGAAATTTTGTTCCTTCTGACAACTGAAATATCTGATCAACAATTTGGTCAATACTTTGTTGCTGAATAGGACGATTACACACAGGACAATGCGGAACGCCTATTCTCGCATACAAAAGCCTTAAATAGTCGTATATTTCGGTAACAGTGCCTACGGTTGAACGTGGATTTTGAGAAGTCGTTTTTTGATCTATCGAGATAGCCGGCGAAAGACCATCTATACTATCTACATCGGGTTTGTTGACTTGCCCGAGAAACATTCTTGCATAAGACGAAAGCGATTCCACATATCTTCTTCTGCCCTCGGCGTATATAGTATCAAATGCCAGCGAGGATTTTCCCGAACCCGAAAGACCTGTTATTACAACTAAATTATCTCTTGGAATAGATAAGTCTATATTTTTTAAATTATGCTCTCTTGCACCTTTAATAACTATATTTTTTTCCATTTTACACCTCCAATGTAAAAACAAAGATTACCCATGCCGTAAAAATAAGCATGGGTAAACAAATATTGCTTTTTGGATTACTCGTTCGAATCGTCGGGACGAGGTTTCTTTACTTTTCTGATGGGATTTCCGTTTTCGTCAAGTTTTATTTTTCTGGGCTTTTTAACGGGAGCTGACTCAGATTTTTCTCTTTTTGAAATCTCTTTTTTGGGAATTTCGATAGTCTTTTCCAATTTTATCGGCTCGGCAGGCTCAACGTACGTGCCTTTCATTATAGCTTCGAAATCATCACCCGAGATTTTTTCTTTTACAAGAAGAACTTTTGCTACTTCGTGAAGTTTATCTATATGATCTGTAAGAATCTGAGTAACTCTCTCATATCCTTCTTGAACAAGCATGGATATTTCATCATCAATTTCGGATGCCACTTTTTCGGAATAATTTTTCACATGACCCATATCTCTGCCAATGAAAACTTCGTCATTACTCTTGCCGAATGCTACCGGGCCGAGCTTTTTGCTCATGCCGTATTTTGTTACCATTGAACGAGCTATATCTGTTGCTCTTTCGATGTCATTTGAAGCACCTGTTGTAATATCGCCGAAAATAAGGGCTTCGGCAACACGTCCGCCAAGAAGAACAACAATTTCCTCTTTCATCTCGTTGTACGAATTATACATTTTGTCCTCGCTGGGGAGCGACATTGTATAACCGCCCGCAAAACCTCGAGGAATAATGGAGATTTGGTGAACATCGTCCTGAGTTTCACAGAAATAGTGTGCAATTGCATGACCTGTTTCGTGATAAGCCGTGATTTTTTTGTTTTTCTCGGTCATTACTTTGGAACGCTTTTCGGTACCGACAACAATTTTTATTGTTGCCTCCTCTATATCTTCCATAGTAATGGCTTTTTTATCTTTTCTTGCTGCAAGAAGTGCCGCCTCGTTGAGAATATTCTCAAGGTCTGCACCCGTGAAACCGGCTGTTTGAGCGGCTATGACTTTCAAATCAACATCGGGAGCAAGAGGCTTGTTTTTAGCATGAATATGCAGAATCTCTTCTCTGCCTGTTATAGTCGGCTGTGCCATAACAACTTGACGGTCGAAACGACCCGGACGAAGAAGTGCGGGGTCAAGAATATCGGGACGGTTGGTTGCGGCTATCATAATTACGCCGATGTTTGCATCAAATCCGTCCATTTCAACGAGGAGCTGATTAAGTGTTTGTTCACGCTCGTCATGACCTCCGCCGAGTCCCGTACCTCTTTGACGGCCTACGGAATCGATTTCGTCAATAAATATGATACAGGGAGCATTCTTTTTGGCTTGATCGAAAAGATCACGGACTCTTGATGCACCTACACCAACGAACATTTCAACAAAATCGGAACCCGATATTGAGAAGAACGGAACTCCCGCCTCACCTGCAACGGCTCTTGCAAGGAGTGTTTTACCTGTTCCGGGAGGCCCCATGAGCAAAACGCCCTTCGGGATTCTTGCACCGAGAGTATTAAATTTTTCGGGATTTTTGAGAAACTCGACTATCTCCTGAAGTTCTTCTTTTTCTTCATCCGCACCGGCTACATCGTCAAAGACGTTTTTCTTTTCGTTGCTGCTTGAGTTTTTGATTTTGGCTTTTCCGAAGCTGAGAGCCTTATCTCCGCCAAGTCCGCCCGACATTCGTCGCATAATCACAACCCAAATAACAACTATAAATATAATTAGTCCGATATTTGGAATAACTGACCACAAAACCGCACTGTCGATAGATTTTTCGATGTCGTAAGTCACTGTGCTGTCGGGAGCGTTGACGTATTCTTTAACATCATCAAGAAATCTTTGCGGATATGCAAGCGAATATGTTATTATCTCACCACTGTCTTTGAGCTTTATTTTCAGTTCGCCGCTTTCGGCCTTAAGCTCAAAACGCTCAACCCTTTGAGAGCTGAACATTCCGATTATCTCGGAATATTGGTGTTCGTCCTTCGGGGTCTGCATAGCTATAAATCCGGCAAGCAAAAGAATCATTATGGGGAACACTATCCACACAACAAGATTTTTCCAATTTTTCATACTATTTTTACTATCCAAGTAAATATTCACTCCTTAAAAAAACAGGTATATGTTCTATCCAAATAAGGATAAATTTTATATGTATTTTGGGTCTATAACGGCTACATACGGCAGATTTCTGTATTTTTCATCGTAATCAAGACCGTAGCCGATAACAAATTCATCGGGAATTTCGGTACCAAGATAATCTATTTTAACTTCTTTTACTCTGCGAGAAGGTTTGCTTAAACAGCTGCACAGTTTGAGCGATTTCGGACAGCGTTCATCAAGAAGAGCCAAAACGGCATTAAGCGTTATACCGCTGTCCACAATATCCTCAACAACTATAACGTGCTTGTCTGCTATATCCTGTGACAAATCTTTTTTTATGTTGACTTTACCGCTCGAAACCGTTGACGCTCCGTAACTCGAAACTATCATAAAATCAATTTTACACTGAACAGTTACTTTTTTTATAAGGTCGCTCAAAAACACAAAACTGCCCTTCAGCAAGCCTACAAAAATAACTTCTTCTCCGGCATAATCACGATTTATCTCGTTCGCTAATCGAGTGGTAATGTCGTTCAATTCAGATTCACTCACAAGAATTTCCTTAACCTCGTCAATCATTTTCTTCACGCTCCGTTCTTATTTGATAAAAACACTCATCTTCATCACTCACGGCAGCTTGCCGAGAAACTCCTATTCCTTCTATCCACAAAACGTTGTTTCCGTTGGCTATGAGCAATATCTTATCTCGCTCGGATTGGGGGATTTTTTTCTCTATAAATAATTTTTTTACGGATTTGGTACAATTTCTTCCGTAAGGAGAAAAAATATCTCCGCTTTGTCGTGTGCGAATTTTCGTGTCACATGATATTATACCACAAGAAAGACAGTTAATTAATAATTTTTTGTTAATTTTATGTTTTTTTTCGGAAATTTCTAAAATTTTTCCATTTATCTTAATTTTTAGATTCTTTTCAAACGGCATCTCGGTTATCGGTTTAGTAAACGATGTTTCGGATTTTTCCTCAAAAATGAGAATACCGTCTTTAATTTTAACTATTTTATTTTTTCTTACCTCAACAGCACCCGATCCCGAATTTATAATATTTATAATTATATCTGTATGCTTTTTTTCGGGAATGATACCAAATCTATCATTTAAGAGTTTTTTTACTGCATGAGATAAAACCGAATCATTATATTGTTTCAGTTTATTGACAGAAATACCGCTGTTGTCGGTACAATTTCGTATACAGTCATCAGCACAGGCGGAAATTATCTCGGCATCATTTCGACAAATCGCCGACATTCTGTTTATTGCTTTTTCCGCCGATGGATTTATTTTTTTCAGTTCATTAATTACCAAATGTCTGATTTTATTTCGATTATACTCATCGCCCAAATTTGTGCTGTCGGTAACATACGGAACACCATTGATTTCGCAGTACTCCTCAACATCTTGACGAGAACAGAAAATGAGCGGACGAACAACCGAGCCTCTTTTTGGAGGGATACCGCATAATCCATCAAGGCCACAGCCACGAACCATATTCAAAATGACCGTTTCGGCGTTGTCGGACGCTGTGTGTGCCGTTGCAATAACGGTATTTTCGGTTGAAATTTCGTCAAAAAAACGATACCTCTCACGGCGGCCACATTCTTCATGACCTATTTTCAATTTCTCCGAAAGTGCCGGAATATCAACACTTTTGTAATATAATTTTATACCGAGATTTTGGCAGTATGATTTTACGAAATCGTAGTCACGAATAGCCTCTCCCCCTCTGATATTGTGATTTAAGTGTGCCGCCTGAACAACAATATTCAGTTTTTGGGCATTATCTACAAGAAAATACAGCAGACTCATCGAATCTGCCCCGCCCGAAAGTGCTACTATGACGATTTTTGCTCCGTCAAACATTCTGTAATCATTTATTGCTTTGTAAATTTCAGAAGAAAAAGTATCAGCTGACATTTTTTATATATCTTCCTTTGCGGTAAAACGCATCAATTCGCCCGACCAATGGAGATGTACCGTTCCCATTTCGCCGTGACGGTTTTTGGCAACTATACACTCACCGGCATCACGGTCGTCGGTATCGTCATCTTTTTCGGAATCATCATTGTTGTAGTACGCTTTTCTGTACAGAAAAAGAACTATATCTGCATCCTGTTCGATAGAACCAGAATCTCTCATATCGGAGAGCTGAGGGCGGTGGTCGGCACGTTTTTCGCTGTCTCTTGAAAGCTGTGACAAGGCCAGCACCGGAACATTAAGCTCTTTGGCAAGGATTTTCAGATTTCTTGTTATATCAGATATTTCTTGAACTCGGTTCTCTATTTTTCTGCCGCTTTGCAAAAGCTGAAGATAATCTATTACAACAAGCTGAACATTTCGTAATCGGCGTAACTTTGCTTTCATTGACGGAACTGTTATGCTTGGGGTATCGTCCAAATACATATCCGAATGTGAAAGTATTTCTCCGGCAGGGATAAGCCTTTGCCACTCGTCATCGTTCATTTTTCCGCTTTTTATTTTTTGGCTCTCGATAGACGCAATCGACGACAAAAGTCGTGATGCAAGCTGTTCTTTCGACATTTCGAGCGAAAAAAATGCGACTCTTTTATGCTGTTTTACGGCAACGTGACTTGCGATATTGAGTGCAAATGCCGTTTTTCCCATGCCGGGACGTGCCGCAAGCAGAATAAGGTCTGTTTTGTTGAGTCCTGTTATATATTTATCGAGGGTGGATATACCGGTGGAAAGCGGGCGAAGTTCTTCGCTTTCATCGGAATTAAGCATATCGAGCCTGTCATACGTTTCTTGAATTACTTCCGAAATATGAACAAGCCCTTGAATATTTTTTCCTTGTCTTATATCAAATATACGCTGTTCTGCTTCATCTATGAGCGAATCGGCGTTTTCTTTGCCGTCTATGGAATCGGAAATATTTTGTTTGGAAACTCGTATAAGTTCACGGCGATCGAATGTATCACGAACATTCATAGCATAATCGGCGATATTTCGTGCCGTAATACCTATTTGTCCTATTTCGATAAGATAAGGGCGGTATTCTTCTTCTTTAAATTCGGGGATTTTGCGAAGTTTTCCCATTATTGTGGCAAAATCTATGGGTTGGTTCGTTGTGAATAGCTCCAACATAGAACGATATATCATTCTATTTGCTTTAACATAAAAATATTTGTCATTCGGAACTATTTCGATAACTCTTGTCATACTATCGGGATCGAGCATTATTCCGCCAAGAAGATATTTTTCGGATTCGGAATTATACGGCATTTGTACCGACGAAAACAGATTTTCATTTTCGCTCACATGTCTACCTCCCTTTTTGCGACAAAATATTTATTCGCATACTTCGACAAGAATTTTTGCTGTTATACCGGTATAAAGTTTTATTTCGCAACCGTATGTGCCGTATTGCTTTATATCTAATGTAGTGGATATTTTTCTTTTGTCCACAACTATATTGTAACGCTGTTTTATTTCGTTTGCGATCTCTTTGGGAGTTATAGAGCCGAATAACTTTCCGTTTTTACCAGATTTTGCATGAATAACGAGCGTTTTGCCCTCAAGTTTTTCCTTTGCTTTATTTGCTTCGGCAATTTGTGTATCGATTTTAAATTTTTTGGATTCCTCGGCATTTTTAAGCTCGTTCATAGCTTGAGCATTTGCCTCTTTTGCTATACCTCTTGGAAGAAGAAAATTTCGTGCATATCCCTCTTTTGCTGTAACGAGTTCACCTTTCTTTCCAAGACCGTTAACATCTTGCAGTAAAACTACTTTCATTTTTCAAATCTCCTTTTTTATTACTCAGTTGCTTTATTTGTTTTTTCTGTATCTAAAATACGTCTTTTTATTGTTGAAGTGCTGTCGGAGGCTTTTTCTCCCATTTTGTCGATTGCCTCTATCAAACGGTCGTATGCTTCCTGTGATGATACATCTCCGAGATTTGCTCCCGCCATTGTTTGATGTCCTCCTCCGCCTAAATATTCCATAACAAGTTGTACATTCTGATCTCCGAGCGACCTTGCCGAAATGCAAGTGTTACCAAGAGATTTATAAATAACGTAAGATGCCTGAATATCTTTTATTCCCAAAAGTTCATCTGCCGCCTGAGCCGCTGTGATTCTTATATTTTTCTGTCTGTTCATATCTTCATCAGCTATTGAGATAGCACTGTTTCGATATGCTTTGGCATCTGCCACAAGTTTTGATCTTGTGCGATATGAAACGATAGAATCCGAGAAAAGTCTTTTTACTTCTACGGTATCCGCTCCCTTTCGTTTTAAGAACGCCGCTGCCTCAAAAGTATTCACACCGGTTCGCAAAACAAAATTTTTGGTATCGAGCATTATTCCGGCGAGCAAAGCTTCAGCTTCGTAATTGTTGAGTGCGTCCTCGTTCATATACTGAATGAGCTGGGTTACCATCTCGCATGCCGATGATGCAAACGGCTCATGAAAGAACACGCTCGCATTCTCTATGTGATTGACCATCATTCTGTGGTGATCTATAACAACAATGTTTTTACACATTTTGTAAAGTTCGGGATCTTCGACAAATGTCGGCGAGTGGGTATCTACTATAATAAGAAGCGTTTTATCGCTGACATTTTTTCTTGCTGTACTCGGTTCAATAAATGCGTTGCTGTAACCGTTTTCGTTAAGTTTTTTCAAAAACAGTCCCGTAAGAGTCGTTTCCTGATTTATTACTATTTTGGTGTAATGATTTTTGAATGTTTTGCTTATGACGCTCCACATTCCTACTGCGGCACCTACTGCGTCAAGGTCTGAGGTTTGATGCCCCATAATAAAAATATTGTCGGACTCTGCTATTTTTGCAGCAAGCGATTTTGCAATAACTCGTGCTTTTATTTTTTCGTATTTTTCAACGCCTTGAGAAACACCGCCGAAGAAATCATATCCATCATTACTTTTTATTACAACTTGATCTCCTCCACGTCCGAATGCAAGATCCAACGCCCTCAAAGACCATTCTTCACACTCGATAAAACTTTTAGCTCCTCTGCCGACTCCCATCGATATAGTCGCCGAAAATGGCGAATCATCAGAAATTTTTATGCTGCGTACATAATCTAAAATATTGAATTTTTCTTCTATGGCACCTCGAAGATTTTTTTCGTCAATGATGATTTTATATCTTCCACCGGCAGTTTTAATATACATTCCGTTACAGGAAGTAACCCATTTTTTTAATGATGTTTCAATTTTTATAAGAGCAAGATTAACATCATCATTTGCGATATTTCGTTCAAAATCGTCACGATTATCAAGACTTGCCGTAATAACTATGGGTCTTGAGTCGGTATACAAACGGGCTGTTACTTTGTAATCCGTATCATCAATGTAGTAGAAAACTATTCCATCATCAACATCAGATGCTATAACTGTGTAGTATGTTCCATCGAACTCGATGTTCGTTCCGGTATTATCTATCAGCATATCGGGATCAAGACCGTTTATAAACGGAGATATGGGATCACCGGAATAATCTTTGTCCTGTGCAAGTCGTATGTGGAATTTTTTGTTATACCACAAAATACTGCCCTGACGGTCTGTAACAACTACCGGAACAGAAAATTTTTCGAGATAAGAATGATTAACACCTTTTATGCCCTTTATTGCCCCTCTGACCGCATGATTTACATAATGCCTGTATTTTAACGACCACGCTATAATAATTCCCGCTGTTATTACGGCAATTATCATATCAAAAACAAATATGTTGTGGTCGAATCTTTTTGCCGACAGTCCCAACAAAATAAGTACCACCGAAAAAAGAAGGTCATGGGGCTGAATGTATATTTTCCTTTTCATAATTAATATAACTCCCACTTATCCGATTTTTTGCGAGGGAAATATTTCTTTTTGCCGAATCAGCAGTAAAATTTATCAAATATTCATAATAATAGGCAGTATCATCGGAGTGCGGTGTGTTTTATCGTAAATCAATCTGGAAACTACGTCTTTTATACGCTGTTTTATTGTCGCCCAATCCTTCATTTCATTATCAGAACAATTATAAAGAGCATCGCTCACTTTTTGGCGGACATCCTCAAAAAGTTCTTCGGAATCACGCACATAAACGAAACCTCTCGACACTATATCCGGCCCCGCAACAATTTGGTTTGAGTTGTGGTCTATTGTAACTACAATAACAACAAGGCCGTCCTGACTGAGGTGTTTTCTTTCCTTTAATACAATGTTGCCCACATCGCCTACACCAAGACCGTCAACCAAAATCTTGCCTGACTGAACGTTCGGAAGCTGCCTGAGATATGAGGAGTTCAGTTCAACAACGTTTCCTACATCACCAATAAATATATTTTGGTGTTCCATTCCCATTTCGAGAGCAAGTTCAGCGTGTTTTTTAAGATGCTTCTGTTCACCGTGAACAGGAATGAAAAATTTTGGTCTGACAAGTCCATGAAGTATCTTAAGTTCTTCACGACAGGCATGACCTGACACATGAACTTCATACATTGACTCATGAACTACCTCACAGCCTTTTTTCAAAAGTTCGTTTACTACGTTGCTTACGGATTTCTCGTTTCCTGGTATGGGATTGGCGGATATTATTATAAAATCTCCGAAACCTACATCGACTTTTTTGTGTTCAGAATAAGCCATTCTTGAGAGAGCAGACATTGGCTCCCCCTGAGTTCCCGTTGTTACAAGAACGATTTTTTCGGGCGAATATCTGTCTATAATATCGATGTCAACAACGGTTTCAGGTTTTATGTTGATGTAGCCGAGTTCCTTTGCCACGCTGACGTAATTGATCATGCTTCTTCCCGAAAAAGCAACTTTTCTTCCGGTTTTTTCGGCACAATATACGATTTGCTGAATACGGCTTATATTCGAGGCAAACGTTGCTATTATTATTCTTTTCTTTTCAGCTCGTGCAAAAAGTCGCTCAAACGAAGCTCTTACGGTTTGTTCGGTTGGAGTGTATCCGGGTCTTTCGGCGTTGGTTGAATCTGCCAAAAGAGCAAGAACGCCTTCGTTGCCAAGTTCTCCGAATCTTGCGAGGTCTATCATACCGGAATCTACCGGGGTACAGTCAATTTTAAAATCGCCCGTGTGAACAACAATTCCGGCAGGACTGTGTATTGCTACTCCGACAGAATCGGGGATAGAGTGATTTACATGGATAAACTCGATTTTCATACAGCCGAGTTTTACGGTACTGCCCGCATTAAGGACATTCAAATCAACCCCATTTTGAAGATTAAACTCTTTTATTTTGTTTTCGATAAGTCCTATTGTGAGCGGGGTTCCATAAACGGGCAGTTTGACTTTATTCAAAAGATACGGCAAACTGCCGATATGATCTTCGTGACCGTGAGTTATTACTATTCCTTTGATTCTGTTTATATTTTCGATTACATAGGTGAAATCGGGAATAACCAAATCAACGCCGAGCAAATCACCATCGGGAAAAGCCATTCCGCAGTCAAGAATAAAAATGTCGTCACAGCACTCAAACAAAGTCATGTTTTTTCCGATCTCATTGAGTCCGCCCAAGAACATTATTCGCATAACCGGCTTTTGATCAAATTTATTAGCCGAGGTTTTGTTTGTTTTTTTCTTAATATTATGAGTATTTTTTTTCTTAATTTTCTTTCCTGTAAATGTTCTTCCTTTACCTGAGTTAGTCTGTTTTTTGTTTGAAATCATTAACAAATCTCCTTTTCTTCGATTTTTTTAAGGCAGATAATATCGCTTACAACAAAATTCGCATAGCAAACGGTGCCTATACAAAAAAGCGGTTGTGCCTTATTTTATTGAAAGCCTTTAAAAAACGGCATTATTTATATATTTATATTCATGGTCTTTTGTGACCTTTCACGTTCATAAACTAATATATCTATTTTAACTCAACAGAGCCACATTGTCAAGATTATGAAAAGAGATATGCCTAACTACCCAAAACAAAAAAGGCAGACTGTATTTTTATGTACAGTCTGCCTTGATTTTTAGAAATACTAAATTATTGTAAAGGGATTATTTTACCATGCTTGCTACTTCAGACGCAAAATCGTCCTGACGCTTTTCAAGTCCTTCGCCCTTTTCAAAACGAACGAATTTAACTATTTTGATACTGCCATTGAGAGCCTTTGCTGTTTCTTTTGTGTAAGAACCAACGGTTTTCTTATCGTCTTTTACAAAAGTCTGCTCCAAGAGACAGTTTTCTTTGTAATATTTGTTAACTTTACCATCAACGATTTTGTCAAAAACGTTCTGAGGCTTAGATGCCATTGATGCGTCCTGCTTCATTTGAGTTTCGATGATTTCTTTTTCGTGAGCTATAACACTCTGCGGAACGGATTCTTTATCAAGATAAGGTGTGCCGAGAGCTGCTACCTGCATAGCGATATCTTCACCGTATACTACAAACTCGGGAGATGCTGCATCGATACCTGTGAGTTCAAAGCCAACGAGAACGCCGATTTTTCCGCCTGCATGAACATAAGATACGCAGGGAGCATCGAATTTCTCAAAACGGCGGATTTTGATATTCTCACCGATAGTCTGAATTTTCTCTCTGAGGAGTTCTTCAACAGTAACTTCGGAACCTTCTGCTTTGCAAGCCATGAGTGCATCAACATCAGCAAGATCCTGAACCATGATTGTCTGTGCAAGCTGAGAAACAAAGTTTTGGAAATCTGCATTTTTTGCAACGAAGTCTGTTTCTGCGTTTACTTCGATAACAACGCCCTTTGTATGCTCGGCATTTGTAACAGCGTAAGCAACGCCCTCTGCTGCGATTCTGTCTGCCTTTTTAGCTGCTTTTGCAAGACCCTTCTCTCTCAAAACATCGATAGCCTTATCGAAATCGCCATCAGCAATTTTAAGAGCGTCTTTACAGTCCATCATGCCGCAGCCTGTTTTATCTCTTAATAATTTTACGTCTTTAGCTGTAAAAGCTGCCATTTTTATTACCTCCTATTTTTATGCAAAAAGCCGCCTGTACAAAAGCGGCTTTTTGTCCGTTTATTTTAGATTATTTCTTCTGTTGTATCGTCATCTTCCTTAGCTTCGATGTCCTCATCGCCCATCTGACCTTCGTGGCCTTCGATGATTGCGTTTGCGATAGTGCCGGAAATGAGTTTTACTGCTCTGATAGCATCATCGTTGCCGGGGATAACATAATCGATTTCATCGGGATCACAGTTTGTATCTACGATAGCAACTATCGGAATACCGAGTTTTTTAGCTTCCGAAACTGCGATTTTCTCTTTGCGGGGGTCTACGATAAACAAAGCACCGGGGATTTTCTCCATATCTTCGATACCGCCCATGAATTTCTCAAGTTTTTCGATTTCATGACGAAGAGCAATAACTTCTTTCTTGGGAAGGAGTTCAAATGTACCGTCTTCCTCCATAGCACGAAGTTGTTTAAGTCTTGCGATTCTGCGGCGAATAGTTGTAAAGTTTGTGAGCATACCGCCGAGCCATCTTGCATTTACATAGTAAGCACCTGCACGAAGAGCCTCTTCTTTAACTGACTCCTGAGCCTGCTTTTTTGTACCTACAAAGAGAACGTCTTTACCATCTGCCGATATTTCACGAACGAAATTGTATGCTTCTTCCAACTTTTTAACTGTTTTCTGAAGGTCGATAATATAGATTCCGTTACGCTCTGTGAAGATGTACTCTGCCATCTTCGGGTTCCATCTTCTTGTCTGGTGACCGAAATGAACGCCTGCCTCAAGAAGCTGTTTCATTGATACTACTGCCATTTTTTATTCCTCCTTGGTTAAATTCCTCCACGAACGCTCACCGAAAAACCCAAATATCGGGACCAAGCCGGTGTTTGCCGTTCATGTGTGTAATATAATGGCCGCCACTGTTTATACAATGACACTCGTGTATTATATCACACTTTTTTTTATAATGCAATACTTTTTTTGCAAAAAATCGAAATATTACATTAAAATCCACAGTTGACTTGACGTTCTTTTTTTGATACAATGGTTTGGTAAGATTACAAAATTCACATAAAAGGAATGTGGTTGTTTATCATGAAAAAAATATTGTCTGCGATGCTTTCGATATTCGTTGCCGGTGCTATTGTTATGAGTGGTTGCACAATGCCGATAAAACAGAATAATATTTCGTCACAAATCGATTCGGATAACGAACTTGAATCCGGTGAAGTGTATTTCCATTTTTCGGAAAATCCTGTTATTTCTTACGAAGAAGATGATTTCAACAACGAACCGTCAACCTGTCCTCTTTCGCAGAACAAAATTGACGATATCGAACGAAATACCGACGAGGTTATATCTCAATATGAAGATTTTTCGGGAACAGTACTTTTGGCATCGGGCAATCGTATAATATATGAAAAATCTTACGGAAAAACCGGAGTTAAAAATTCTGTAAATGAGAATGATACTTTTTATCAAATCGGCTCTGTTACAAAGCAATTTACGGGAACAGCCATAATGCAGCTCGTTAAAGAAGGAAAAATAAAAACAACCGATACATTGGATATGTACTTTCCGGATTATAAATATGATTTTATGAATGTAATTACCATAGAGCAACTTCTTGAGATGACCGCCGGAATGGGCGATTATATGCAGATTATCGAGGGTGACGAAAAACTGCTTGCAGATTACGTTAAAGCCGCAAATAAATCTGAAGAAGATGCTAAAAAATTTATTGTGAAAACGATTTTCGAAGGCGGTATCTACACCGACCCCGGAAAAGTTTATAATTATTCAAATTCGGCGTATTACTTGCTCGGGATAATTATAGAGAATCTTTCGGGTATGTCGTACCGAGATTATTTGCAGACCAATTTTTTTGACAAGGCTAATATGAAGAATACTTATTTTGTGGGAGAAAATAAGGATCTTTGCACAGGCTATTCACTTGCACAGGAAAAATATGTCTGCGATAAAGATTCGAAAGAACTGAAAGCTGAAGGCGATTATCCTTATCTTTTTTCGGCAGGTTCGGTTGTTTCTACCGTGGAGGACGTTAACAAATGGCTCAGTCTTGTTACTTCAAACGAAATTTTTACCGCAGACGACCGCAGAACAATTGAAAAATCGCTTATGATGTATAATTACGGCTGGAATACTGCTGATAATCTTTGGCATCACAGCGGAAGAACTTACGCATATTCTTCTCAGGTTTATGCGGATTATCACACAGATACAAGATTGGTTATTCTTACAAATGTTGCTTTTTACAGTGATTTAAATGAAATCTCGATTAAAATTTATCTTCCGTTGGTAAATGCTGTAAGGGAAAGTTGATCAGGACTCTTTTTCTATGGCTGTTTTTAGTTTAAGCATTATCTTTTTTTCTAATCGAGAAATATACGATTGCGAAATTCCCATCATATCGGCGACCTCTTTTTGAGTAAGCGGTTTTTTTCCGTTAAGCCCGAAACGGTGTTCCATAATTTCTCGCTCCCTGTCGGGAAGTTTCGAAACGGCAGAGAGAAGAATGCTACACTCGGCTTGCTGTTCTATTTCGGTGTTGACGGTATCGGCGTCACTTCCGAGAATATCGCTTAAAAGAAGCTCGTTGCCGTCCCAATCAACATTCAAAGGCTCGTCAATTGACACCTCGTTTTTTTGTTGAGAACTTTTTCTCAGAAACATGAGTATCTCGTTCTCAATACAGCGTGAGGCGTATGTGGCGAGCTTTATATTTTTCTCAGGACGGAAGGTGTTCACGGCTTTTATGAGTCCGATTGTG
>CACXHC010000167.1 GCA_902767285.1 uncultured Ruminococcus sp. | reverse complement strand
CTTTTTTGAAAAAAAGGTTTCCCCAAACCCCTTCCAAAAAACTTTAACTAAACAAATAAAAAGAAATGATTCGCCTTACACGTATTAAAGTTTTTTTGCTTCTTTTTTTTTCAAAAAAAAGAAGGCAGGGTTTCAGGGGCGGCAGCCCCTGAGAAAACAACCAAATACAGAGCAAAGTTTTTTTAAAAAAGAATGGACAAAAAAAGAAGGTTGACGAGTAACAAAATATAGTATATAATTATGCTGTGATATTGTTATATTTACCGTAGGGAATAATTAAAAGTAAACTTGAAAGAAGTGAAAGAAGTGAAAAAAGTATACAAAAATTTTGTGTTCGATTTGTATGGAACTCTGGCAGACATACACACCGATGAAGGTTATCCTAAATTGTGGCAAAAAGTCGTGGAAAAATACGTTGAAAACGGAGCTTTATATTCCGTAAAGGAATTTCGCAAATACTATTTTCAGTATTTGGAGGACGAAAAAGCCGATATTCTCAAAAGACATCCCGATTTTACCGACCTCGAAGTCCAAATCCAAAAAGTTTTTCGCAGACTCTTCGAAACTAAAGGTGTTTATCCCAAAGAAGATTTGATTTTGGAAGTCGCTTTGCTCTTCCGTCGTGAATCTCGTGACTATATAAAACTCTATGACGGAGCTTTGGAACTCCTTACGGAACTTAAAAAGCGTGGAAAAGTATATCTTCTCTCAAATGCCCAGCACTACTTTACTTGGGACGAACTCGACATTCTCGGCATAAGAGATATTTTTGACGGAATACTCATCTCCTCCGATTACGAGTGCTGTAAGCCCGATATTCATTTTTTTCAGGCGATAATCAAAAAATACTCGCTTGACCCAAACGAAACTATTATGGTAGGCAATGACCCAAATTCCGACATAAAAGGTGCTATCGCCGTTGGATTCGATACACTGTACATTCATACCAACATTTCACCGCCTATCAACTACAACACCGGATGCACCTACTTTATCCCCGATGGAGATACGCTTAAATATAAGGACTACCTTTTATGACACGTTCTCAATTCATGTATGAACTTATGCTCGCTGTGAGCGATTTTCCCGATGAAGAAAAATTTCAGATAAAAAACGAATTTGATGATTATTTCAGTCAAAAAAATGCTGAGGGAATTTCGGAAAATGACATAATAGAGTCTTTGCCGAAACCCTCAGATATTGCAAACTCATTCATTAGCGGAGAACCATTCCACCCGGGAAAAATCATAGAAAAAACTTCTGTTACCCCAAAAAGTATTCTGATTTTTTCTTTGCTCGTGCCTGTGTGCATATTGTACGAAATTCTCGTTTTTGTGCTTGGTACTATAATAATCGTTCTTCTGCTGTCGGCGTGTGCCGCCTTCGCTTTTGCAGGTACGGCGTGCTTCGGCGGTTCGGGTCTGAGTATCGGATTCATTTTTGCGGGTATCGGCGGAATTCTCATAACTATATCATTAGTACTGTTTTCGGCATCTTTCATCAATTTTATGGGCAGCGGATTTGCGTGGTTTCCGCTCTTTATGAAAAAAATACTCAACAATCAATTCGGCAAGGTCGATTAACTATTATGAAAAAACTGGTTAAAATTTCAGCGGTAATTCTTACTGTGGGTATCATTTTTACGGCGATTGGTGCAGTGAAAATTCGCAAAGACAATGTTAATGCCGGCAATATCTACAATATCATAGAAAATAATCTGCATTTGTCCGAAAGCAACATCAAATACAAAATGCCTTTGCGAAAAGATATATCTTCGGTTAATGGAAAAAAATCTCAAAAAAATATTTCGTATGGTTTAAACGAGTTTAATACAATTGAATTTTATACCGAAAATACCTCAATTACTTTTGAAAATGTCGATGATGAACAAATATCATTTGAAATGAAACTCGGTGAGCTTGACTCCGCTGTAACTAATGGTGTTCTGTATGTTCAGGCTTCGAGCGTCAAAAGCGGTATGCTTACTGTTTCTATGCCCGAAATTTATAAAGGCGGATTGGTTATCAATGGCACGAAAAGTCAAATAAATATCGGCGATTTTGAAAGCAGTATGGACATAAAACTCAATTTGTACGAATGCGTTTTCAATGCCGATATAATCACCGCAGACAATATTTCCGTTATGTCAAGCAGTTCGACAATAAAAACTACGGCAGGATTCGAAGCAACCGAAAACATCGACTTATCGGCGGTTGCCTCGAATTATGAAACGTCCGTTTATGCTAAATCCATATCGGCATTGGCTGACAACTGCACACTCATTTTTAATGATGTAAAAGGCAGTTTTAACGCTGATTTACAAATGTCAAAATCTGATATTTCTTTTTCTCACATAATCGGCAATATATCGCTTGCAACAACAGCGTGTACAACTCAAATCAAAATTCCGAAAAGCGAAAAAGTATTTTTGAAAAATGAGGAATATTACGCTGTCTTAACAAATCATGCTGTTTCTGTTGAGGATAAGCAAAATCCTGATACTAAGTATTCAATTGAGGCAAATACAAAATTTGGTACACTCGATATTATTAATATATTATAATTATTTTATTGAAAAGAAAGAGGGCTTTTTTTGATGAATATAGCAGTTCTTGCAGGCGGTCTTAGCACAGAAAGAGATGTATCCATAACGTCAGGCAGTATGGTTGCGAAGGCTTTGAGAAAAAAGGGTCATAACGTTGTTTTGCTCGATGTTTTTATGGGATATGAACAAGATGAATGTGATGTTTCTCAGCTTTTTGAGAAAGGCTACGATTTTACAAAAGATATTGCCGTTGGTGAACAAATTCCCGACCTCGCAAAAGTCAAAGAGGCAAGACGTGATAAATCCGAGAGATTTTTCGGTGAACACGTTGAGGAAATTTGCAGATATGCCGATATTTGTTTTCTCGCACTTCACGGCGGTGACGGCGAAAATGGCAAAGTTCAGGCAGCGTTCGACCTTATGGGCATAAAATACACCGGAAGCGGTTGTCTGGCAAGTGCTTGTGCCATGAACAAAGCCGTAACCAAAAGTATATTCTTGAATTACGGAGTAAATACTCCATCAGGCGTTAATTTTACATCTGACGATAAATCTAAAATCTCCGATTATAATAATTTTCCGTGCGTTGTAAAACCATGTTCGGGCGGAAGCAGTGTCGGAGTGTCCATTGTTTACAAAGCCGAAGATTTCGCCGCCGCTATGGAGGACGCGTTCAAATATGAAAAAGAAGTTCTTGTTGAATCGTATGTTAAAGGCAGAGAATTTTCGATTGGCGTAATTGATGGCGAGGCTCTCCCGATAATAGAGATAATACCCAAAACAGGTTTTTACGATTATATAAACAAATATCAAAGCGGAAGAACCGAGGAAATCTGCCCCGCTGTACTTGACGGCTCCACTACATCAAAAATGCAGAGAGAAGCCGAAAAAGCATACAAAGCTCTCGGACTTGAGGGATACGGCAGAATCGATTTTCTTCTCAACGAGAAAGGCGAAATGTTCGCTCTTGAGGCAAACACGCTCCCCGGCATGACCAGCTCAAGCCTTATTCCGCAGGAGGCTGCCGCCGTGGGTATCTCCTACGAAGATTTATGCGAAAAAATAATTGAGTGTTCGCTTAAAAAATACAACAAATAATCAGAAACAAAAAACTTCTCCGCAGTGTATCTGCATACTGCGGAGAAATTTTATAAAAAGCAAAAGAACATCTCAGTTTTATATTAAACAAAATCGAAATCGTCCTTATATTTTTCTTTAAATAATTCGAAAACGGCTTCTAAGATGTCCTCATCTTCTACCGAGCTGTAATGGCTTTCCTCGTCATCGTCTTGGTTAGGCTCCACCATAAGAATAACAACATCTTTTTCGAGTTCTTCGTCATCTTCGTCCTCTTCTTCATCGGCGGGCATGAGGACTATATACTCATTACCTTTATATTCGACCAAGTCGAGCAATTCAAAATAAATATCTTCGCCCTGTTCATCCTTAAGCACAATCAAGTTATCTTCATTGTCATCAAAATCACGTTCGGTTTTATCAATGCTCATTCAAAACACACCGCCTTTAACAAAATCAAATAAACTATGTATGTATTATACACAAAAATTTAATTCAAGTCAACTGTTAAATCATTAAAATATTTTAATTTTTGTGTAATCTATTTGTTTTTTTACTTTATAAACTAAGGAGATTCCTGTAATGAAAAGAATATTTTTATTGATTATCTGTGTCGTGTTTCTGTTATCTGCAACAGGCTGTAACAGTCAAAACAGCGATGAGTCATCTATTTATATTCCGACAAAAACAGATTCGGAAATCGCCGATCCTTCCGATAGTTTGCCCGATTTGCTTTGCGAAGAAACGGTGTTTGTTCTTGACGGATATTTTTATGTTTTGCCGTGTGATTTTTCGGAATTTGAAAAAAACGGTTGGGAATTCGTTCACGGAGAAGATTCCAACTATTATACAAATGATTATCTTGAAACAAATGAAAGCTCAAGCACTCTTGAAATAAAGAAATCCGATGATTCGTGCAAAGACACTCACGTTTGTGTTGTTTTCAGAAATCTTCATCAAGGCAGTGCGGATTCGCCGAAAATCAAATCGCCCGTAAACGAGTGTGTTGTTACAACAATCGGAGTCGGAATATGTCTTGACGAAAAAGCCAACAACGCAGAGGCTTTTTTAAGTGACGGATTTGGCTGTAACAGCAAAGCGACTATTGACAGCATTAAATCAGGACACGGCGACCCCGACAGCGAAAACGGCGGTGTTATGACTCCGTGGTGGAGCAACGCCGAACAACTCGATGTCGATTATGTGGAATATCATAATTTTTACGCAGCAATATCGAGAGATCCTTCAAAATACAATTACAGTATTTTTTCTATTTGGTCAAATCCCCTAAATTAATCTTTATCTCAATCGATTATTTTGCCAAAAAAAATATTCAAATTGGTTTACTTTGCCAAAGTAATATGATAAAATGGGTACGGTGTTAAAAAATACACACCGAAAGGAGAAAAAATTATGAAAAAAAGAATTTGTACTGTATTGGCAATCGCTATGCTTGCCGGAGTTTTTGCAGGCTGTGGAAATAAAACAACCGAAACGAAATCTTCAACAGCTAAAAAAGCAGCATCAGAAGTTACGGAAAGCACAGCTGCAACAGAAACTGCTGATACTCCGACATCTGACAGAAATACATTCACAGTTGGTTTTGACGCAGAATTTCCTCCTTATGGATATCAAGACGACAACGGTGAGTATATCGGATTCGACCTTGACCTCGCAGAGGAAGTTTGCAAGAGAAACAGCTGGGAACTCATTAAGAAGCCTATCGACTGGGATTCAAAAGACCTCGAACTCAATTCCGGAACGATAGACTGCATTTGGAACGGTTTCACGATCAACGGAAGAGAAGCCGAGTACACTTGGACAGATGCTTATGTTGACAACTCGCAGGTATTTGTTGTAGCGTCTGATTCGGGAATATCCTCAAAATCCGACCTTGCAGGCAAAGCAGTAGCCGTTCAAGCTGATTCGTCGGCACTTGCTGCTCTTACAGGCGATGATGCAGAGGAAGAAAACAAAGCTCTTGCAGAGTCTTTCGGCGAGCTTATCGAAGTACCCGACTACAATACAGCTTTCATGAATCTTGAATCGGGTGCGGTTGAGGCTATTGCTATGGACATAGGCGTTGCAAATTATCAGCTTGCATCAAGAGGCGACGCATACGTTATTCTTGATGATGTTCTTTCAGCAGAGAAATACGGCGTTGGATTCAAGCTCGGTAACATAGAACTCCGTGACACTGTTCAGAATACATTGAACGATATGGCAAAAGACGGAACATTCACAAAAATCGCCGAAAAATGGGAACTTCAGGACAGCGTAATTCTCGGTAAATAATATTTTGATTTTTAATGACGGCAGAATCACAAATTGAGGTTCTGCCGCCGTGGTGTATAAAAATGACTTTACAAAATATCTTGACCCAACTCGGCGGAGGTATGCTGAAAACAATCATTCTATTTTTCAGCACACTTATAATTGCTCTACCGCTGGGACTTTTGGTATCGTTTGGCAGAATGTCAAAACTCAGTATCGGAAAGCATTTCAAGCCAATAAAGCTCATAACTCAAATCTACATTTCGGTTATGCGAGGCACACCGTTAATGCTTCAAATAATGGTAGTATATTTTGGGCCGTATTATCTTTTTGGAATAAAAATTTCGTCAGCGTATCAGATATATGCGGCGATAATCGCATTTTCGATAAACTATGCCGCATATTTTGCGGAGATATACAGAGGCGGTATTGAATCTATCCCGCAAGGGCAATACGAAGCGGCGAAGATTCTCGGATTCAGCAAATCTCAGACATTTTTTAGAATAGTCTTTCCGCAAGTGATGAAGAGGATTCTCCCCTCTATCACTAACGAAGTAATCACCCTTGTAAAAGATACTTCATTGGCATTTGTTATAGCGTATGCCGAAATGTTTACTATGGCGAAAAGAATCGCCGCAAAAGAAACTTCTATGATTCCGTTTGTTGCCGCAGGCATATTTTATTATGTTTTCAATCTTCTTGTAGCTATCGTAATGAACAGAATCGAAAAGAAAATGGCATATTATAAGTAAGGGGGCGGATTTTTGTATGAAAATGCTTGAAATGAAAAACATTCGCAAATCATTCGGCGATAACGAAGTTTTAAAAAACATCTCTTTTGATGTTGAAAAAGGCGAAGTTTTAGCAATAATTGGTCCCTCAGGTTCAGGAAAATCCACGCTCTTACGCTCGATAACCCAACTGGAAACTATCGACAGCGGAGAAATAATAATTTGCGGAGATACGCTTGTATCGTCAACGGGATATGATGGAAAGGCTCAGTATGTCAGCAAAAAGGAACGTGCGGCAATTTCAAGACATTTGGGGCTTGTTTTCCAAAATTTCAATTTGTTTCCGCATTTTTCAGTAATGAGGAATATAACAGAAGCTCAACGAAAAGTTCTCGGCAGAAGCAAAGAGGCATCTGAAGAGATCGCCCGCAAATTGCTAAAAAAGATGGGTCTTGAAAATAAAGAAAATGCCTATCCGTGCGAACTTTCGGGAGGTCAGCAACAGAGAGTTTCGATTGCCCGTGCGTTGGCATTGAGTCCCGAAATTTTGCTGTTTGACGAACCTACATCGGCATTAGACCCCGAATTAACAGGCGAAATTCTGAAAGTGATCCGTGAACTCGCCGAAGAAAAAATGACCATGATTGTTGTTACTCATGAAATGCTTTTCGCTGAAGGTGTTGCCGACAAAGTAATATTTATGGACAAAGGGTACATAATTGAAAACGGAACACCCGAAGAAGTTTTCAAAAATTCCGAGAACGAGCGAACTAAAGCATTCCTCAGCAATTACAATCGATAAAGATTTTTCGAAAACACTTGAAATTACATCATAGCAGTGATATAATAAACATTGGTAAAAAAAACCGCTTTAAACGGTAAGGAGGAAAAATAAAATGGTTGATTATCAAGCAAACATGAAAGCCCCGATTTATTATCAGAAAGATTGTGATTTATCTATACTCAACGGACAGACTATCGCAATTATCGGATACGGCAGTCAGGGACACGCTCACGCACTCAATTTGAAAGAGTCGGGCTGTAATGTTATTATCGGACTTTACAAGGGAAGCAAATCATGGGCAAAAGCAGAAGCTCAGGGATTTGAGGTTTACACAGCAGCTGAGGCAGCTAAAAAGGCTGACATTATCATGATTTTGATTAATGACGAAAAGCAAGCCGCTATGTACAAGGCTGACATTGAGCCGAATCTCGAAGAAGGCAATATGCTTATGTTCGCACATGGTTTTGCTATTCACTTTGGACAGATCGTTCCGCCGGCATTTGTTGACGTTACAATGATCGCTCCCAAAGGCCCCGGACACACTGTAAGAAGCGAATATCAGGTCGGCAAGGGTGTTCCCTGTCTTGTTGCTGTTCAGCAGGACGCAACAGGCAAGGCTAAAGAAAGAGCTTTGGCTTATGCTTTGGGCATCGGCGGCGCAAGAGCCGGTGTTCTTGAAACAACATTCAGAACAGAAACAGAAACAGACCTCTTTGGTGAGCAGGCTGTTCT
>CACXHC010000166.1 GCA_902767285.1 uncultured Ruminococcus sp. | reverse complement strand
ACAATTAAAGTTTTTTGGAAAGGGTTTGGGAAAACCTTTTTTTCAAAAAAGGTTTTCCCAAGAAAGCCAATTTTTCACAGCACCTTTTTTGTATTATCTCAAGGCTCTTTTTAACCAAGTTTCAGCAATATCGATTGCACGATAAAGACCTTCTTTTTGAGCGACCTTAACGATTTTTCTTCTGTTGTTATCGCCCTGTTCTATTTCTATAAGCTGAATTCGCACGCTATCGGGAACATCGTTGCCCAAGATTTTTTTACTGCCCAAAATGGTCATAAAAACGATATACTTATCGGCGGGATCTCCATAATAGATTGTATCGCCGCTGCGTACTACGGGCTTATTTCTAAACATAAAAACTTCCTGTGGCATTATTATAAATCTCCTTATCTAAGCACTATGTATCGGAGCCGTCATTTTTTACACCCACATAAGATTTAATAAGCTCCTCCAGAATATCGTATCTGCTGAATCTCTGAATAATATTTCTTGCATCTTTATGAGTAGTAATATAAGCGGGATCCTCGGTAATAATATAACCGGAAATTTGTCTGAGCGGATCATATTTTTTCTCTACCAAAGCATCGTACACGGTTTTGATAGCTTCTTTTATTTCCAATTTAGACGAATCGCCGAGGGTAAATACTTTTGTTCTGCTGTCTTTCATAAATACCGTCCTTTCAAAAAACAAATTTAACAATTAAAAACTTTGTACTCACAATTTAATTATACTTCAAAATAAAGAAAAATACAACAGCTATTTTTAAATATTTTATTTATTTTTTCGATAGTTGTATATAGCATTTCTCGCCCAATCACGGTTAATTGTTCTAAAATGTCTATGGGCGTTGGGGGCGTCAAAACTTTTGGCTACGGGAGTACTTTTTTCGTAGACTTCCAAACGAGTTGTTTGAACAAACTGCTCCTTATCCTCACCGACAAAAAATGTAAAACCGATTCTATCTTCCGATGTGCTGTATTTTGAGAAGAATCCGCCTTCCACTGTATCGTTAGTTCTTTTCTCGACAACATCTTTGAGGGCAGCTTTAACGACCTCTATAACTTCATCATCAAGACCGGATTCAAATATATGTATTTTTTCCTTAAGCTCATTGAAAGAACTTACAAGACGGCGAGTTATGTCATCGAGGTCAGGAAATTGCTTTTCCAAATCTTCATCAGTGATAGTTTCTCTGTCAATATCGGGAAGATAGTAAATCATAAAAGCATTTTTAACATCGTTATAGAGAAGGGGATATTTCAGTTCTGCCTCATAACCGCAATCCATACATTTAAAATGAAGAAGTTCGCCGTTAAGAAGGGCTGTTCTCAAATCGGGATCAGTATTGGCGTTGACTGTTTTATAAACAGTAATTTCGTTTTGAGTACCGCAAACGGGACACGAAATATTTTTTGTTAAGGTACTTGACATAATATTACACACTCCTTATTATTTTAAGAACTCGATTTAGAGCTTCTTACTTTCATAAACATTATTATACCATAAAAATTAGAGTTTTGTACATAGTTTAAAAAAATTTAATTTCTTTACATATTGACCTTAAACAGATTTTCGGTTAATATATTATTAGATGATTTTTACAAATCCATATTAAAATAAAGGAGATATTAAGTTATGGGAATTTACAAAGACCTTAAAAAAGCAGTTATTTCGACTGTTGACGTACTTGCCGATAAAACTTCGACACAAGCACAAAAGAGCCGTCTTGTTACGGTTATGAAGAACGAAGAAAAAATTGCAAATCAGGCATATTTAGCTCTCGGAAAGTATCTTTACAGCACATTAAGAGAGGGTATGCCGGAGGACGTAGAGCAACTTTGTGCAGTTATTGACGCTTCAAAAGAAAGAATGACCCGTGCTCAAGAGGCTTATCGTCACGTTATAGACCAAGAGCAGATAAAATCGACCGAAAACAGAAAAGAAGTTAAAGAAAATTTCAGAAAAGTAAAAGAGCCGATAGTTTCGTCAGCGGCATCGACTGCGGCAAAGGCATCTATATTGGTCAAAGACACCGCAAAGGGTACAGCCGAAAAAGCGAGCAATTTCAAGGCAGCGGCAGCATCTAAGGCAGAGAACATTCGTGCAAAACTCCATCAAGAGGATTTGGAATCTCAACCTTCGGACGATTTCGATATGATAGAGTTAGAAACTCCGACCGGTGAAATTTTCGAAAATGTCACTCAACCTCAGCAAGAAGAAACTCAGCCGGCGGAAATTTCGGTTTTAGATGAAACTTCTGCTTCAACCGCAGAAAATGAGGAAACAGAACCTACTAATCCTACAACAGATACAGCTCCACAAGAATCAGAAATCCAAGTACCAGATACAGCTCCCGAATCTGCCGAAGAAGATGACGGCGAAACTCCTATGCCTATGGACAATATTTTTTCTGATGAAGAGCTTGAGGAAAACGAATCCGTTGTTAAGCCGATAGAAAAGAATCCGCTCTCGAAGGCTAAAAAATTAAGAGATATTATCACTAAAAAAGACGACAATAATCAGCAATAAAAAAACAAAAGGAGATTCAAAAAATGCCTTTTATAAACTGCAAACTCAACGTCAGCTTGACAGAAGATCAAGAAAATTCTATAAAAACCGAGTTCGGAAAAGCGATTTCGCTTATTCCCGGCAAAAGCGAGGACTGGCTTATGGTCAATATCGAACCTGATTGTAATCTTTATTTCAGAGGCTCGAAAGATACTCCCACAGCTATGGTCAGCGTTATGGTGTATGGCAAACCAAACAGAGCCGCTTATGATAAACTAACACCAAAATTGAATCAGATTCTTTCTTCAGTAGCCAAAATAGAGAATATGTACGTCAGTTACAGCGAAACTCCCAATTGGGGATTTAACACATTTAACTTTTAATTTTCTTGGGGCTGTGAAAAAGCAACAGCCCCACGGAATCTCCAATTTGCTGCTTATTTTCTCTTCTTTTTTTTGAAAAAAAAGAAGCAAAAAAAACTTTTACTATATAAATTTTATGTGTTT
>CACXHC010000165.1 GCA_902767285.1 uncultured Ruminococcus sp. | reverse complement strand
AGTTGAAACTGCTGCGAGTGATACTTCAGTTGAAACTGCTGCGAGTGATACTTCAGTTGAAACTGCTGCGAGTGATACTTCAGTTGGAACTGCTGCGAGTAATACTTCAGTTGAAACTGCTGCGAGTGATACTTCAGTTACAGCCGATGAAAAACTCGTTGTATTTCGTAAAGAATACAAAGATATGATGAAATCATACAACGAGGACACCCAATTCAATGCACTGCTGGAAATAATGCGGAGCGGTGATACCTCCATCTCCATGAACAGAGTGTTAATGCAAAGAATTATCGATGCTTCGTGGGTGGAGGCAATCGAACTGGGTATTCTGCACCTTGACAATGTTCTTAGAACTCCAAGAAAAACAATCGAAGATATTGAGGAAATTGTGCCGATTGCACTTTCACGAAAAATCTCGGTCGAATCTGTCAAACATTTGGGTCAGCATACCGACTTGATACAAAGCGTTGACCCAATCACAGGCAAGATCATTCCTTCGAAAATTCTGAACGTTTATAAAGAAGAAAGTTTGATGACTTACGAGAACAAGTTCATCAACACACTTATTGAACGCTTGCTTGTCTTTATAAATGTTCGATATGATAAACTTTCGGAAATTTCAAAAGATTTCGAGTCGTTTACAATGGATTTTTCAACATCTGTTGATGATGAACTGCTCGGAAAAACGAAAATCACTATAAAAATAGAGAATGAACACGACCTTTCGGATAAGTCGCTCGACAAAGGCAATACTTTTGCCCGAGTCGAAAAACTAAAAAAGATAATCGAAAGTTATAAAGAATCGGAGTTGTGTAAAGCCCTCGGAAACACATTCATTAGACCGCCTGTAATGCGTACAAACGCAATCATGAAAAATGTCGATTTGAAAGCCTGTTTGACGCTTTGGCAATATATAGAGGGGTACGACAAAATCGGCTATGAAATGAATGTCGAGGATTCGGCAATTATTCCCGATGATGAATTCATGGCTGAATTTTACGAGCTTATCGGACTTCACATGATGTTGTTCCGTGCATCATCATCAACCGAACAGGAAGCTTTAGAAGTTCGCAAACTCGACCCGATAGCTCCGAAAATCGTAAAAAAATTCAACACCGCAACGGGGCTGTATGACTATTCGGTATTCGGAGGATACGTTACTCTGGAAGAAACCGGCGGTAAAGGTACTATACAAGAGAACACCGACTTAGACCCCAAAGAATTTCAGGAGATAGCCGAACAAATCGGTCTTGTAATACAAATCGAAAAGGCTTTCAGAGAGGTGGAAGCTGCACGAAAACTCGCCGAAAAGAAGGCTCGGGAAGAACAGGCTCGCCGAGAACGAGAAGAGGAAGCTCGACGAATACAAGAAGCTCGCTCGGAAAAAGAACGTGCGGAACTGGAGCGTCAGCGTCAGGAACGCATAAAACGAGAGAATATGAAGAAGGAAGAGCTGGAGCGACTTCAGAAGGAAGAAGAAGCAAAGCGTCTTGCTCAAATCGAAGAAACGCAGCGTAAAGAAGCTGCCGAAAAAGCTCGTCAGGAAGCTGCCTACAAGCGAAAGAAACTCGAAGAAGAACGAGAACGCAATAAACATGAAATCGCTAAACAAAGAGCCCTTCGACATCTTGATATTATTAACGACAGAAAGAATTTCCACCGCAGACTTATGGAAAACGACCGAAAACTGCGGAACGAACTTGCCGAGTCTGAGGAAGCTTACAGAAAACGTGTTGTAGTTCAGAACCAAATTATTATAGAACATCTTCTCGCCGGCATGACTCCCGAGGAAATGGCCATCATAAACGCTGCTACCGAGGCTAAGAAAAAACAAGCCCAAATGCAGGCAAAGGCAAAAGCTCAAGCTCAGGAAAGAGCCGAGGCGATGGCTCATTTCAGAAATACAGCCGGTCTTAGACAAAATACGGGTCAAGCTCAAGGCAAACCGCCTCAAGGTCAGGCTCAGGGCAGACCGCCTCAAGGGCAAGCTCAAGGAAAACCGCCTCAAGGGCAAGCTCAAGGAAAACCTCCTCAGGGGCAAGCTCAAGGCAGACCACCTCAGGGGCAAGCTCAAGGCAGACCACCTCAGGGACAAAGACCACCTCAAGGTCAGGGCAGACCGCCGCAGGGTGGCAGACCTCCTCAAGGCAGACCGCCAAAACAACTCAGCAAACAGGAGCGTTCGGAACAAGCCGCAAAACTCGCCGAAACCCGAAAGCAGCGTCAGCAATCGGCAGAAGAAGCCGCTCAGCGTGCGAGATTCCTACACCAGCGGCGTGAGAAAGCCCATGCTGCTATGCTAAAGGCTCAACGTCTGAAAGTTTTCAGGCAGTATTACGAGATAAAAGATGTAAGAGAGATATATCACGAATACAGCCGTCACCCATTCTGGGTAATCATAAGATTTATTGTTTATGTAATGGCAACTGTGTTCGGAATTTTCCCGAAATATACAGACCGTCCCGACTATATTAAACTTCGTGCCGAAAAACACAGACGTGACGCTCATAAGAGAAAGCTCATCGAGAGCAGAGCTGCTATGGAACAATACTACGTTCAGTATGCTCAAACACACAAATATATATCCATCCGAAAGAAAGAAGAAGAAAAACGCCGCCAAGAGCGTATAAAGAAGATGCTTGCGGATCCGGAATACAAGAATCGCCCCAAACCAACCAAGGAACAACGCAAAGAACGAGAAGAAGAAATGAATGCGTTGTACAAGAAGTATCGTTTGAAGCTGGGCGAGCGTATAAGAGCAGACATCGAAGAGCAAAAGCAAAGATTCAATCCGACTCTCCCCAACGGACAGCCGTTTATGGACATAAAGATAAAGCCAATCATAAACACTGTTTTGACGGCATTTTTGATTTTGTCGCTTGGAGTTTCGATTTATATAACTTACTGTACTATCAAAGGCGATGTTGTCAATGTAGCAGGTTACAGTGTTCTGCGAGTTGAAACCGGAAGCATGGAACCCGCAATTCATGTGGGAGATTTCATAATTGTTCATCGCTGCAAACCGGAGAAAATCGAAGTGCATGATATAATCTCTTACTTCTCTGAGGACTCGGAAACAAAGGGTATGCTCATCACTCACCGTGTTGAATCAATCAACGATGACGGAACATTTATTGTTAGAGGTGACGCAAATCCCGTAAGCGACAGCCTACCGGTAAAGAGTGACCAAATTTTAGGCGTATTTGTTCGCAAATCACAATTCTATTTATGGATCGGTTCATTTGCCGATACAAACAAAATATTCCTGCTGTTCGTAATGCTTCCGCTTACGCTTGTTTCTGTATATGAACTGCGTACGATGATAGCATTGGGCAAAAAAGCCCGTGAAGAATCCGCTGTGGATCCGAAACAAAAAGCTCAGGAAGAGTACGAACGCAAAATGCGTGCGGCGATAGATCTTGAAAAACGCCGTCTTGCAGCTCAAAATTATCGTCCCGAAACGAATACTTCAAATGAGGGCGGAGGTTAAAAGATATGACACAAGAAAAATTAATCAAAGACAGCATGATACGCACACATATTCTCTTAGCTCTCGCCCTTATAGCACTCTTCGTATTCATCGGGTTATATATAGATGAAAAAAACCGTGTTCAAGAAACATACCGTGCTGAATTTATAACGTGTTTGAATAACACAAGTGCATCGATTGATTCATACCTTAATGCGGAGGGGGATCTCCCTCTCCGCTACCGCCAGATTTTATCGGATTACAGCAGTGCCAACAGTTTTGCCTTTCTGATGATGGGACTCACCGAAGAACAAAAAATCGCAGTTAACAAAATTCATGCCTGCCTTCTGAAATATCCCGAACAAATGCAGGAAACAGAGCGTCTGAAAGATTTCAAAAAAGCCGTCATCGATATGAGTCAGAATTTGGACAAGGGCTTTGATGAAGCTGCTGATGTTGCTGATTCAGTTAATAAGAAAGGATTTTAGGTATTTATTATGGCAAATTTTATTGAAAAACGTAAAGTAAAAAAAGAAATAAAAATATGTTTGCAAACTATTGCCGAAATCGAGCGTAGACGTAACAGATCTCAGGCGGCACTTCTTCAGGCGATCCTTATGCACCAACCACCCGAAAATGATGACGTTGAATGGTTCAATAAATATACCGGCGAAATAGCCGCTTGCAGAAAATGTTTGGAAGAACTTCAAAAACAGCTCGATTCCCTAAAATAATTTTTTAATAAATAATAATATAAAAAACCCCCATAGTATAGCCCTTGAATTTTTAAGGGTTACACTATGGGGGTTATTGATTTTTATTTACTTATTCTCTTCTTTTTTTTGAAAAAAAAAGAAGCAAAAAAAACTTTTACTATATAAATTTTATGCTGTTCAACTAACATCCTAAACCAGTACAAAAACGAGCATCATCATTTTTATAAACGAATATTAATCTGCACCGCCGCCGCCACAGCCTGAACAGCTCGAACAGCTGGAACAACTGGAGCAGCCGCCCCCCGAACTGCTTGAACTGCTGCTTCCGGCGGTATAACTTTCATCAAAATAGTTGATAAAATAATAACTATCATCGCCGGTATAATATGGCTTTATTTTTGCCTCTCTGAGTCCCTGCATAAGCTGGAACATAACATAAGTATTCAAATAGTTATTACGCTCCAATGTTGAAAAGCAATCCTGTATATTTACTTTTAAATTAAGATGTGGTGCATATCTTCTCCAAATAGTAAAATCGGGTTTTAACGTCTGCAACGTACCGTTATTGTTAAGATTATTATATGTTGGACTGTTTTTAAGAACTTTTTTGTAATCCATTATCCATCTACAAAAATCGGTATACAGTGTTTTATCTTTTGGGTCGCCCTCTTTTAATCTGATGAATGGAATCATAGCACCATTTAATCCTTTATTTATCGGAAAATGCTGTTCAAGCATATTGAGGAATTTTTGATCCATTTCGAGAATAACTTTATCCCATTCGCCGTTGAAATCAACATCACGAAACATAATTCCTTGATTTGTAACTTTCATATAGCCTTTGTTGCACAAATCTACTATTTCAGCATAAAAATGATATTTTAGATTTGTATTCATACCCGTTTCGGAGAAACCGTACCATACATAAGGCATACCGCTGCTTTGAATACGAGATGCCGCATTGACAAAGCAATTCGGATCTCTTTGTATCAATGCTTTTGCCTTGAATTTATCAACAATAGTTATAATTAAACCAAATACAATTAATATCAGCGGTACTGCGAAAAAACCAAGAGCAATTATCGCAGAAAAGAAATCCGTTTTTTTGTGAGATGTTGTTCGTCCCGAGCCGCTGCTTTGTGATGCTGTTTCGTTTTCGCCGTAGCCTTGCGGAACTTCCACCGAAATAACTCTTTGAAGTTCGCCGAAATACTCCGATTTCATTTTCAGACGCAGTTTATACATACCTTTGAAATTATCGGCGGTACTGTAAATTACGTCACCGTCTTTTTGAAATTCGCCCACAGACAAATGAGAATCTTTTAGGGCATTATCGTTTGGAAGATGAACTTTTGTGGTTATGTGTCCGACTGATTTCGGGAAATTCAAGCCAATCAAACGACAGCAGTATTCTGCATCGTTATCTTCGTTAAGCTTGACTGCATTGGGGATCTCGTATGTAATATCATAAGTGACGGTTTCGTTTTGTGCCGATTTGAACCAGTGAATAGTGTATGTTTGAGTTGAGCTTTTTTCAAAATAATAATGATTATTAACTCTATCGAGCGAGTTTGATGCGATTGCTTCGGTGCCGTTTATGTGACAACTGATAACATTCATTGTAGGAAAATACTCAAGCTGGTTTCCGGGGTCAAAAAAATCTATATAGAATCTTGTGAAACTGCCCGATGTATATGTGACATTCCAAATCGCTGTGATGGTTGCATCGCCGTTTTCGCTGAATTTTATATCAAAATCGGCAGAATCAACTCGATAACTTTTTTCTTCCGCTGAGGCATTCAGTGGCGGTGCAATTATATATATACTTATGAATACATATATCAGTACAAAAATGCGAGTCCAAATTTTTAATTTTGTTTTCATAACAAAAACACATCCTTTTTATATTTAGTATTTGTAATAACAATTAATATCTTTGCTGTTCAAACTGCCGGTAACGGCATAAGTAAGACATTTCGCACCGCCTTTGCACAAATGTGCAATAGGACACGGCATACATTCGGTAGGAATAGTTTCTTTTTTTAATTCAGATATAAGTGAACTGTTTTGATAAAGTGTGAGCATATCGCTTTGGGAACAATTTCCTATTGGTATAGGGAGCCGTCTGCATGGCAAAAGTGTTCCATCGGCAAGCAGAGTAAGAAGGGTTATTCCTGCGGAACAGCGGTAAAAACAATCTCCGCCCTCCAAAAATTGCAGCGACCTGTTAAGATGTACATCTGTATGCGAAAAAATATTTCTGCGGTTGTGTTCTTTTGTAAGAATCTGAAGAACTTCGCAGAACTGCTCGTTCGTCAAAATATCCTCTTTACTGCCACCGATTGGGATAAGACGATCAGCCCAAAAACGGTCTATTTTGTTTTTTCTGACAATATGTATAACTTCTTTTAGCTCGTGATAATTCCGCTGATGACAGGTGAACGCAACCATTGTTTGAATCCCCGCTTTTCGGAGATTCTGTAAACCTTCGCAAGCTCGGTCGAAATTTCCGGCTCCTCGAATGCTGTCGTGTGTTTCACGAATTCCGTCTATGCTTACTTGAACAAAACTCAAACAAGAATATTCGGAAAGGCGGGAGGCAATTTCGCTTGTGATGCAAGTTCCGTTAGACAGTATGCCAAATGTTATTTTGGATTTTTCGAATAAATCCAGCAATGTAAAAAAATGTTCACTAAGGAGGGGTTCACCGCCTGTTAAATTGATATGTCCTTTGAAATTCATGGCGGAACAAAATTCCAGATACTGACGAAAAAAATCTTCGAGTACCGAAAACGGAAGTTCCCCAATATGGTCTTGTTGATAACAGTGCGTACAATGCAAATTACAGCGGTGTATTATATGCCACTGGAGAACATGTTTTTTCATTACTTTTCAACACTTCCATTAAAAACGTTATTGTACCGCAAAAGGCACATAACCGTTTATTCTGCGGTTATATGCCTTGCATTTTTTTATTATACCAAAAATTTTTTATGGTTTCATGTATCCGTATTTTAGAATATCGCCTTCATACTCATCGGTTGGATCATACTGTGTTAATCTTGACGAAGTTACAATATCCTCAAAAGGAATGAGGCGTATTTCAATTTTCGGAGTTTCATATTCTTTTTTATCCATAAATAACACCTCGACAAAAAACTAAATAGGATTATATACATACGCCGCACAATAGTAATGATATGTAGCTATTGCAAGATCAGCATCTTTTGGTGTAAGACCTTCGTGGTTGTTGTATACTGATAATACTGTTTGTAAATAATCCAATGCGGAGAAAGAATATTCATTACTACCTATTGTAAGAATTTTCTTTTCACCTAATTTATTAGGAGCGATATTAGCAAAATCAAAATATATCATATCATCATTTTTGGTTTTGTAGTTGAGCGAATCTTTAACTGCATTGAATTTTGTATTATCAACTATCTTGTAATAGTGGCGGAGCGTGGTATCGCTGAGATACAGAAGGCTTGTTCCTTCATACGAAAGTCCGTAATTACTGAGATTTTTCACCATATCCGGAGCAGTATTGCTATTTGTTTTCGAAACCATTTCGGACACTTCAATTGATTCCATAGTATAGCTTGTCAAATTCGCATTAGCAAGACTATCTAAGTTTGTACCAAACTTGAGTTGTGATTTAGCTCCGTAGTCAAGCATTTTTACTACAAAATCATACAGTTTATCATAATCTCGATAACCTTCAGACTCGTAAGCACTCTTATATTCATCGCTCATAATTTGTTTGGCGTAGCTGAGTACGCTCATTGTAGCAAAATATTCTTTGCCTTGATGTGTTACTTTTGCTGTAATTTCGGAGGTCATTTCCGAAGCATTAATTTTACACGGTACAGCATAATATTCATACAATGTATTATTAATGCTTTCACTCGTTTCATAGTCGGATTTAACCAAAACTTCTTGAGTTTTGGTTGTTGGAGTATTATTTTTTGTAACCGAATAAGTAAACGTTACTTTATCGCCGACATTTATAAAATTTGAGTTTAAACAAAATAGTACGCCTATATTTCCCTCTAAAGAAAGGCTGCTGCCCAAACAGATCTTGGGTGAGAACTCTGAGGTTATTGTAACATCGTTGTCGGGCATTACGAACGAATACGAACCATTTACGGGATTTATTTTTTCATCGTTGATTTTTATATTGTCTATTTCGTAATTAGACTCAGGGGTAACTGTAAGATTTACGGTTTGCCCTTTTTTCGCTGTGTTTTTGTCAGGAGATACAGTTCCGTTTGGATTGTTAGTTACCGTTATTGTATGAGAATCTGCAAAAACTATTTCATCTCTATTGTAATAATTAATTGTATCATCATCATATATATACGTTATTTGTGAATTGTTTATTCCGGCAAAGGTATACTCATAATCACCATTTTTTTGAGTAAAATTATTTACAAGAAATAATTTATCCGGGAAACCGACAGAATTTTCACCATCACAATTTGTAACGTCAACAAGATAATTGAGATTATCCGAAAATCTAACAATATTCCACATATGATCGCCACCGTTCATTTTCCCGGACACAAGCAAACATTTAATATTGTTGTCACTAAACTGCGAAAGGTCACACAGATATTTAAATGCTTTTGAATAGCCTTCACAAACAACTTTTGTTTCGTTTTGCTCGCCTTCTTTTGCGTCATCGAAAACATATATCAACTGCCACGGGTCACCGTAACCGCCAGTCCAACTTTCAGAGGCTGCGGCATAGTTGTAACTTACAAGATTGCAGATTTCTGTTTTGTATGCTGTAAGTTTTTCAGTATCTGTTTTATTGGCATTTTCTTTTATGATTTGGTTTATTCGAGTAATTGCCTGCCCTACTCGTGCGGGTTTGTCGTTAACGGTTGTACTTGTGCCATAATCGTTTGATACAAGCATTGTTATTGTTACTGAACTTATACAGTAACCATTACTATTTCCACTCATAGAATAGGAAAAACTAAAAGAATTTTTTACGCTTTTGTTATACCAATAAAGGTCATAAGGCAAACTGTTAAGCAATATATTTAACAATTTGCTGATATCAACTCCGCCCATAGCACCTAAAACACCATCTACGTTAATTTTATAATAATTTGTAAATGGTTCTCCGAGTTCGCTTTGAGATAATTCAAATACCGTAGATTTTAAAGTTCCGTTGGCAACTTGTTTAATCTTTTTTGTCAAGGCTTTGTAGATTGCGTTTTCGGCAGGACTCATTTCCACAAAAGAAGAGCTATTGGGCAAACTCTTTTTTGATGTGGTTACAAGACCAAGCTGTTGGTCGATATATGCCTGAAGAAGAGAATCATTGCTGTTGGGGTCATATTGAGTTGAGGTGTATGCACTCGCCTTTAGTGTTAAATCATCGAACACATCGGCAATTGGATTTACGGGTATAACTGCCGATAGTATCAAAAATGACAAAACAAGTGAAATCGCTTTTTTTAAGATTTTTGATTTCATAGAAATAACCTCCTTTATTTTTGGAAAATTCGGGATCTATCGAATGTAATTATGATAATTATACCATCTTACAATAAAAAAATCAACAAAATTATGAGATAAAAGAATTTATTTTCATTAACAAAAAACAACGACCGTTTAAAAAAACGGTCGTTGTTTTTTGTGTGCGTTGCCGGAGGAGTATTTACTAAAGCTTCACGCAACAAATCTGACTGCGGCGTTTGCAGTCAGATTTGTTGAAGGTAAGAGAAAACTTTCCGGAACATCAAAAATTCGATTGATATTAATTAAAGTTTTTTTGCTTCTTTTTTTTCAAAAAAAGAAGAGAAAAAAAGCCAAAAGAAAAGAAAAAACTCATGCGTTGCCGACTAATTTTTTGTGATATTCCTTCCAAGTTTCGGGATTGTCCAAAACGGACTGATCGCCGTTAAAAATTATGGCTTTTAAAATAGCAACCGATCTTGCCTGAGTATTAAGAGATTTATTCGGATTAAATTCTATATCCGTAAACCACATATAACTATCAAGAGTCTGCTTTAACTGCTCAACCGAAAATGTACTTAACGCACCTTTGACGTAAACATAATCGTAAAATGCGGTTTTGGGATCCAACGACCAACGCATAGAATTGTAATCAAACCCGATGAGCTTTCCCGAAGTTTGCAGACGCTCGTCTTTTTTAGCCTCTTTGGGCTTGACGCTGAGCAAATCTTTATACGGGCCGCCGTTTTCGAAAACTTTACTCGACTGATACACACATTCAATAAAAACGCCGTCGAGCTTGAGATTAAATGCACTGAGCGAACGTCCCATATCTTCCAGCGATTTGGTCGATATTTCGAGAGTGCTTTCGCCGTACTTGGTCATTATCGATTTGTGAAGTGCTGCTACGTTCTTCTTCTTCTGTGATGCTGAAAGTCCACTGTTCCATTCAAAATCAAATGATTCTCTTTCAACGTGTCCTCTGTCGTACTTCCATGCCGGTCTTGTTGCCATAATAAATGCCCCTTTCCAAATAAATATTCGATAACACAAAATTTGAGTGTATTGTTTATAATACCATATATTAGTCTTATTTTCAATGTTTATTACAACATTGTAACATTTTTTCTTATCTAAAAAGTTGCTGTGAAAAATTGGCTTTTCTTGGGAAAACCTTTTTTGAAAAAAAGTTTTCCCAAACCCTTTCCAAAAAACTTTAATTGTATAGAATTTACTAAAAAATATAGAAACAAAAACGACTGCGTACTTT
The DNA here is from genome assembly GCA_902767285.1 of uncultured Ruminococcus sp. Taxonomy (GTDB): domain Bacteria; phylum Bacillota; class Clostridia; order Oscillospirales; family Acutalibacteraceae; genus RUG592. The sequence goes on along the minus strand of CACXHC010000165.1, from coordinate 6 downwards.
TGCAGT
>CACXHC010000164.1 GCA_902767285.1 uncultured Ruminococcus sp. | reverse complement strand
TTTTTTTTCAAAAAAAAGAAGAAAAAAGACTATCAAAAGCTAAGGAAGGATTCATTATATCATGAAATACGCTTTAATGGCGGTAGTAATAACAATGCTGGTGGTATTATCGGCATTTTTCAGCTCGATGGAAACAGCGACAAACTCGGTGAGCAAGGCTCGCTTGCTCGACATGGACGAGAAGGGAGTCAAGGGTGCTAAAAAAGCTCTTATCATGCTTGAGGAATATGACAAAACAATAACTACTTTGCTGATAGGAAACAACATCGTTAATATAGGTGCGTCATCTTTAGCGACTGTTTTGTGTACATATCTTATCGGAGATTACGGTGCGGCGGTGAGTACCGGCGTTTTGACGCTCATTATCCTTACTTTTGGCGAGGTAATCCCGAAATGCTACGCTAAGGAAAACAGCGAAAAAATGCTTGTGCGGTTTTCGGGGATAATCTATTTTCTTATGGTCGTTCTTACTCCGATGTCGTATTTGTTCATAAAACTTAATTCTCTGGCGGTTAAATTGTCGGGCGGGGAGAAAGATACTCCCTCGGTTACTGAGGACGAACTCAAATATATTATCGAATCTATCGAAGAAGAAGGCGTTTTGGAAGAAGCCGAAAGCGAAATGGTGCAGTCGGCTCTCGAATTTGATGAAAAAACTGTTTCCGAAATTTTGACTCCTCGTGTTGATGTTGTTGCAATCGATATTGATGATCCTCCTGAAAAAAATCTAAAAATTATTGTGGACGAGCGGTTTTCTCGAATTCCTGTTTATAAAGATTCTATCGACAATATAATCGGTATTCTTCATTCTCGTGATTATCTTGAAAAACTTTCGAAGGGCGAAACTCCCGACATAAATAATATGCTCCAAAAACCGTTTTTCGTATACAAAACTCGAAGATTGGCGGCTATGCTCTCGGATATGAAACGCAAGCACACTCATATAGCAATTATCGCCGATGAGTACGGCGGTATGCTCGGAATTGTTACTATGGAGGATCTTTTAGAAGAGCTGGTGGGCGAAATCTGGGACGAGGACGAGGAAGCCGAACTCTTGTGCCGAAATGTCGCCGAAAATTGCTACGAGGTCAGCGGTGATATGCCCCTCGATGATATGCTCGAACTCTTCAATATGTCGGAAAAGGATATTGACGAAACAACAAGCCATTCGGTGGGCGGTTGGGTCACTGAGAAAATTGGCTCTATACCTCAAAAAAATCAAAAAATTGACATAAACAGTCTTAATATAAAAGTTGTCGATATTTCGGAAAATCGTATAACTAAATTAATTGTGAGAAAAATCAAAAAAGATTAATTTATTACAAACTCGTAACAAATTAACAAATTGTTAACAAATCAAGTACGTTTTGTAACAAACTCGTAACAAATTACAGGTGCAAATCTGCTATAATGAGGGTGCATTTACCAGAGTGTTTTTACACTCTCTGTAAGGAGGATTGAAAGTGGAGAAAAAAGACAAAATTTCGATACCTAACGGACTTCTGACTATGGCGGTATTACTGATTTTTATTTCGGGAATAGCGGTTATGCTTGTATCGGGACACAAAATCAGCGTGGGACAGAAAGAAACTCCCAAATCTGCGACACCTTCCGATACTTCTACCGACTCACTTGCCGAACTGACATCTCAGGCGGTTTCGCCAAATGCTTTTGAGGAAAACTCAAATCTTCCGTCGGATTACAGACTGATTACTGTTCTTAACGAAGATATATATAAAGGCACGCTAATTCTTGTAAATTATCAGTATCAATCTATGATAGACGGAGAAAATCTCGTTAATATATATGACAATGCTACTCAAAAAATCGGCGTTAAAGATGACGATATGTTTATAAACGAAATCGTTGTTGACCCCCTTAACAAATTTTTTGATGATTTCGCTAAGGCGAAGGGGCAGACATCTATATTGATCTCAAGTTCGTACAGAAGCAAAGAGGCTCAAACCGAAATATATAATGATTCCGTTAAGGTTACCGGAAAAAAATCTACGGCGTATTATGTTTCTGTGCCGGGATTTTCGGAGCATCAGACGGGGTATGCGTTCGACACTGCCGCTTATAATTATGAGGGCGATATGGTGGAGCTTGACGGCGAAGGGGATTTCTCGTGGCTTTGCGAAAATTGCAGTAATTACGGATTCATTTTGCGTTATCCCGATGATAAAACAAATATTACCGGCATAGGATACGAGGCTTGGCATTTCAGATATGTTGGTGTACCTCATGCAGTGTTTATCAAAAAACAAAAAATCTGCCTCGAAGAATATATTGAAGGATTAAAAAGTTATACTTTTGAGGACGGCGGTCTGCTTGTCGATAACGGCGATAAGGGAAAATGGGTTGTATTTTATGTTCCTCGTTTGACGGCGTTCAACAATACTGATGTTCCTGTTCCGACCGATTCTCAAAAAAGCCCGTACACAATCTCGGGAAATAATATTGACGGATTTATCGTCACTGTTGACGTGACGAAAGACCCTTCAAATAGTCTTATCGCAAAAGCTAAAAGTTCGTGGAGTTTCGATAGCAAATCGCTTGTAATAGAAAATTTTGAAGATTATGACCCCGAACTCGATACAGAGGACAGAACTTCATCTGCCGGGGATAATACGGGTAACTGGGAATCCGATTCTTTTTGGGATGAGGACAGCGAAAGCGAATCTACCGAAACCGAATCAGATGCCGAAGATTACGAAAGTCGTTTCGATTATGTAGATTATTACGATGATTACAGTGACAATTACTCCGAAGAGGGTAATGATGATGGTGAGTAAAAATCAATTTGATGTAATCGGAATGAGTTGTGCCGCTTGCAGTGCTAAAGTCGAAAAATCCGTGAGTTCGGTTGAAGGTGTTTCGGCTTGTGCGGTGAATCTGCTTACAAATTCGATGACGGTTGAGGGGAATGTCTCTGTTGATGATATAATATCGGCGGTGGAAAAAGCCGGCTATAAGGCAAATGTCAAAGGTAACGAAAAATCCAAATTTTCGGTTGAAGATACCGAAACTCCTTTAATTAAAAAAAGGCTAATTTCTTCCATTACAGTTACGCTCGTTTTGATGTACGTTTCAATGGGGCATAATATGTTTGGATTTCCGCTGCCGAATTTTCTTGACGGGAATTATGTTGCGATCGGTATAACTCAACTTTTGCTCGCCGTTATTGTGATGGTGATAAACCAAAAATTTTTCGTAAACGGTGCTAAAGGAATTCTGCACGGCTCGCCTAATATGGATACTCTGATTGCGTTGGGGAGTTCGGCATCGTTTGTGTATAGTCTGTATGCTCTTTTTATGATGACGGCGAGCGAGTCGCCCGAAATCTATATTGACGAATTTTATTTTGAATCGGCGGCGATGATTCTCACGCTGATTACTGTGGGAAAACTTCTTGAGTCGTATTCAAAGGGGAGGACAACAGACGCTCTCAAAAATCTAATTGAAATGAAGCCGAATACTGCTGTTGTCGAGATAAACGGCGAAGAGAAAATTGTAAATATAGATTCAGTGAAAAAAGGCGATATTTTTGTTGTAAGACCCGGCGAGAGTATTGCTGTTGACGGAATCGTGATAAGCGGTGAGAGTTCGGTTGATGAATCCGCGTTGACGGGGGAGAGTATCCCGTGCGACAAAAAAGTTGGGGATTCGGTTTCGGCGGCGACTATAAATAAAACAGGATTTCTGAGGTGCGAGGCATCAAGGGTCGGCGAAGATACGACTCTATCTCAAATAATAAAAACTGTGAGCGAGGCGGCGGCAACGAAAGCTCCTGTTGCGAGAATTGCCGATAAAGTTTCGGGGGTGTTTGTTCCCGTTGTGCTGGGGATCTCGCTGGTGACGCTTGCGGTATGGCTTATTGTCGGGGAATCGTTCGGATTTGCGGTGGCAAGGGCGGTTTCGGTGCTTGTGGTGAGTTGTCCGTGTGCGTTGGGGTTAGCCACTCCCGTTTCGATAATGGTCGGAAGCGGAATAGGGGCTAAATACGGAATCTTGTTTAAAACAGCGGAGTCACTCGAAATATCGGGAAAAATCCAAAATGTCGTTTTTGACAAAACCGGAACAATTACGACAGGTGAGTTTTCGGTAACTGATGTTTTTACTGCTGATGGAATTTCTGAAAATCATCTAATGCAAATCGCAAAATCTCTCGAAAGTAAGAGCGAACATCCACTTGCAAAAGCAATTGTCAAATCAAGCGAGGTCGATACGGTCAATTTGACATCGTTTAAAGCTCTTTCGGGCAGCGGTGTTGAGGGAGTCGCAGACGGGGCGAGCGTCTGCGGCGGTAATTTGGAGCTAATCTCAAAAAGAGCAGATAATTTCGGCACAATGAAAGAGATTGGCGAAAAACTTTCGGCGGAAGGCAAAACTCCTCTATATTTTGCCGAAAACAGAAAAATGCTCGGTGTAATAAGTGTTGCCGATACTATAAGAGAAGAAAGTCCGAAGGCGATAGCCGAACTGAAAAATATGGGTATTCGTGTAATCATGCTGACCGGCGACAACGAAAAGACGGCTCGTGTAATA
>CACXHC010000163.1 GCA_902767285.1 uncultured Ruminococcus sp. | reverse complement strand
TTTTTTTTCAAAAAAAAGAAGAGAAAATAAGCAACAAATTGGAGATTTCTTAGGGCTGTTGTTTTTTCACAGCCCCTTAATCTTCTTGAGAAGTAACTGTTGATAGAAAATTTTCTATAATTTTCTTATATTCTGATTTGCCCAAAACTGCTCTTGACTGAGCGTGTTCAGCGTGGGGAACAATATGGATTTCGCTGTAACCGGCGGTTTTTTCGCAAAGACGCTGGCTGTTATCGGGGGTTATGAAAGAATCATCTTCGCCGTGGATGAAGCAAATCGGAATTTGGTTGCCATAAACAGCGGTTATGGCACTTGTGTCTTTCATGCTGTAACCGTAGCGAACTTTTATGCCAAAATCAACAACGGGTTCGGCAAATGCGATTTTTCTTTGCTCGAACTGTTTTCCGATAAGTTCATACAGATCAGCAAATCCGCAGTCAGCTACAACAAAATGAATTTTCGGATTATATTTTAGTACCGAAAGAGATGTACTGCTTCCCATTGATTCTCCGTGAAGTCCCAAATATATATCATCGCCGTAACGGGAATATGTATCGTCAATCAGCTTATTGAGGTCTTGTGATTCGTAATTTCCGATTGTACAGAATGTTTTTTCGTTTTCGCCGTGACCTCTCAAATCATAGATTATGCAATTATATCCAAGTTCGATATACACGGGAACATATTTCGCCGCTCCGTAACGATTCGAATTATACCCATGCGAAATTATAACGTATTTGTTGCTTTTGGCGGTTTCATCGTTATACACAAATTCGCAATTGATAATATAGTCATCTTTACATTTGATTGTATAATCTTCAACATTATAATTTTCGAGATTTCCCCAAACGCCGTTATTTTTTGCCCATTGTTTTTCTTCCTCAAGAGTCAGACCGTTAGGTATGGCGAGCGTTTTTGACGTATATATTGTAAAAATCACGGTGGAAATCATCAGAAAAAAGACAATACTTATAAGTAGTCTGATTATAATTTTTAATATTGTGCTGTTCATAAAATCGACCTCCCTTTTAAATGATTATATAATATTCTGATGAATTTTGTCAAACATTATAATATGATTAGAAAAAGTTTAAAAAACAATAAAATTGTTGAAAATGCTTATTTGAAAATGTTATAATTGAATCATCAAAGGAAAGGGAGGGTTTTAGATATGACCGAAAATTTAACTATGACCCAAATGGCGGACGATATTGTAAAAGCCGTAAAAACCGAATATTCATCATTAAATATGCTTAACGTACTTATTTTGGGCAAAACAGGAGTCGGAAAAAGTACGCTTATAAACTCGGTGTTTAGTGAAAATTTAGCCGCAACCGGCACCGGCAGACCTATTACTGAACACATTCAGCCACTCAGAAAAAACAAATTTCCGCTGACGATATACGATACTCCCGGATTAGAGCTTTCGGGCGGAAATTCCGCCGAAAATCTGTTGAACGAAGTTTCAAAACTGGTAAAGAAGGGCATAAACAGCGGTTCAGTGGACGAGGCTATTCATTGTATATGGTACTGCATAAGCACACCGTCACACAGAATCGAATCTTCCGAGATAGAATTTTTGAAAAAATTATTTTCGTCAACAACCACCCGAAATGTACCTATCATAATAATTCTCACGCAGTCATATTCAAAAAAAGATGCCAAAGCTCTCATGTGCGAAATACAAAAGGAGCGTTTGCCCGTTGAAAGAGTTGTTCCCGTACTGGCTGCCGATTACGAATTAGACGAGGACGATATAAAAAAAGCATACGGACTTGAAAATCTGGTTGATATAATGTATCAACTTATCCCTGAGGCGGTGCAGAGTACGTTTGCCGCAGTACAGAAATCAAGCATTCAGCTTAAAAAAAAAGAAGCCCATTCCATCGTGGCAAAGGCGGCAACAAAAGCGGCAATAACGGGAGCAGTTCCCATTCCTTTTCCGGACGCAGCAATTTTGGTTCCTGAACAAATTTCGATGCTTGCGAAAATAACATCTATTTTCGGTATCCCAATGCAGAAGGCGACACTCACCGCCGTTTTATCTGCGATGATAGGAACAACCGGTGCGACAAATGCCGGACGTGCGATAGTCGGAACAGCATTGAAATTTATCCCCGGTGCTGGAAGCGTGGTTGGCGGAGCAATATCCGCAGCGACAGCATCGGCACTCACGGCAGCGTTGGGCGAAGCGTATATTGTCATCATGACCGGAATCGCTTCCGGCGAGTTTCCGTTAAGCATATTGACATCTCCCGAAGGAAAAAAGAAAATGTCCGAAATTTTCAAAGCTAAACTTACTAACACTTCTACTTGAGATTATTTTTCTCTTCTTTTTTTGAAAAAAAAGAAGCAAAAAAACTTTTTCTCTTCTTTTTTTTGAAAAAAAAAGAAGCAAAAAAAACTTTA
>CACXHC010000162.1 GCA_902767285.1 uncultured Ruminococcus sp. | reverse complement strand
TTTTTTTTCAAAAAAAAGAAGAGAAAATAAGCAACAAATTGGAGATTTCTTAGTGCTGTTGTTTTTCACAGCCCCTGTGTAAAAAATTATCTATTTTTTTGTTCAATTATATCTTCCAGATCTTTTTTGGAGAATCTATATTTTTTGTTGCAGAAATGGCATTTCGCTAATGCACAGCCTTTTTTATCATCATAAAGAGAACGTATTTCGTCATCGCTAAGACTAACAACTGCTTTGATTACTCTCTCTTTACTGCACGAGCAAACATAATTTATTTCTTGTTCGTCAAGAAGCTCAACTCTGAATCCGTTAAGGGCTTTATCTACGATTTCTTTTAAAGACATACCCTTTGCGAGCATAGTTGTAACAGGCTCCAAATGCTTGATATTCTCCTCAAGCGTTTCGATTGTTTTGTCTGTTGCACCGGGCAACAACTGAATAAGCAAACCGCCTGCGAGCATGACGTTTCCGTCATCTTTATCAACAAGAACGCCCAACGCACAAACAGTAGGAGTTTGTTCACTGATAGCATAATATCCTGTTATATCTTCGGCGATTTCACCCGATACAAGCTCACTAACGCCGATATACGGATCACCTGTGCCGTAATCTCTCAAAACATGGATAGTGCCGTTTTTGCCGACAGCTTTACCAACATCTATTTTGCCGTTTTCGTGATATTCCGTATCAATAACGGGATTTTCGACATATCCTCTGCAATTGCCCTTACTATCGGCAACGGCGACAACGGCACCTATCGGGCCATCGCCCTTAACTCTGAGAGTCAGTGTCGCCGTACTTTGCTTGAGCATAACACCCATCATTGACGATGCTGTGAGAAGTCTGCCCAATGCGGCTGTTGCCGCCTTTGATGTAAGATGCGTTTTCGCCGCCGTATATACGATTCCTGTTGTTTCAACGGCGATTGCCATAACAGCTCCATCAGACGTAATACAGCGTATGAGCTTATCGGGCTTGGCTTCGCCCGCCGAATATATATTTTCTTTTTCTTCCATTGGTAAAAAATTCCTTTCGATAATTGATAATTAATTTTTGATCGCAACAACGGTAAGTCTGTCAGAAGTTGTTTTAGGCTCCTCAAACGTTGTATCATGATACACAGCAAGAATATTGAGAGAATTTTCGTTCAAAATTTTTTCTACTGTTTCGAGCGGATAAGCAAATTCTCGAAAAGACTCACTATATCGCTGATATTTGTTTTTCTCGCATGGAGCAAAAAAATCAAGTTCTATATTTACCGAACAATCGGTCTTTCTAAACGTATTTTGCCAAACGAGAAATACTTCATCTGTATCATAAACAAAAGTATTCATACCCAAAACTTTTTCGTGCTTGTATGGAGTATTTATATCGAAAACAAACACGCCATCTTTATCAAGATAGCACGAAACCCGTTCAACAGCTTTTTTGAATTGCTCTTCGCCTTGCAGATGATTCAAACTATCCAGAGTACACACGCACGAATCAATATTTCCGAAAAGATTGAGCGACTGCATTTTTTGCTTTATAAACATTATATCGACTTCGTTTTCGTATGCTTTCATTTGAGCTTGGGTGAGCATATCTTCGGACGAATCCACACCGAAAACATCGACTCCCCTTTTTTTCAATTCGATTGCGAGAGAGCCTGTACCGCAGGCAAGATCGAGAACCGTACCGGGAGCATGACCGAAATTTTCAAATATTTTCAGTATATAATCTGCCTTTTGAGAATAATCGACATTTTGGGTAAGACCGTCATAAAATTCGGCAAAAACATTATACATTGTCCTTATCCTCTGACTGAAGCCTGTCGAATACGAGGGAATATCCGTCACAGCTTGTATAATTGAGAGAACGGTTAACTCGACTTATAGTTGCGGTTGACGCACCTGTTTTTTCTACAATTTCACTGTACACGGTTTTGTCGTTGAGCATTTTTGCCACCATGAGTCGGCGTGACATAGCATTCAGTTCGGGGATAGTGCATAAATCTTCAAAAAATCTACGGCACTCCTCCTCATTTTGCAAAACCGATATAGCTTTATACAGATAGTTGAGATTTTCGTTATTAACTTTAGTATTCATAACCTATCAACTCCTAAATAGTGTTATCATACTTCTATTTTATCATAAACTAAAGCGTTTGTAAACCCATTTATTCAGACATATTCTTGTTAATCTCCGGTACTCATTTTATAAAACTGATCTATGCTGTATATTCTTTTATCGCCTATTTCAGAATAAAAAACATAAGTTACAACTTCGCCGCCACTTAACGTTTTACAATAATAGCCCTCTCCGTTGAATCGTACTTCATATTGGTTATCTTCATTTTCGGAGGGAAGTGCGTATATCGGGGATTTATAGTTATTTACTGCATCTATATCTTTGAGCAGTTCTTCATAATTAAGATTATCTCTTGATTTTTTGGACAGCTTTTTTACGCTGCTTTTTACTTCATTTTCGAGTTGTTGGTCTTGTATGACATTTTCGGGATATGATTCATCATTACCGCAAGCAGAAAACTCCATCAATCCCAGTATTGCAAGAAAAACCAACGCTATACTTAATATTTTTCTTTTCATAAAAAATTATATCTCCTGTGTTTCGGATTGTTCGGATACATTCTCGACAGATTCCGTAATTTCATCTTCGGTTTTGTTTTCATCCGAAATCTCCTCGGGAATTTCTTCAACAACAGGCTCTTTCTCTTTGAGCGGTCGTAAAATTATAGCCGAAAGCGGTGCCATATTTATTTTTAGATAACAATTTTTAGTTTCGGAGTCGGCAGAAGTTATATTTGCACCGCCGTAAATATCCTTATCGGAGTTAAGGACTTCCTCAAATTCTCGCTCAAATCCAACATTTAAATAATACTCGTGCTGATTGTTTGAAAAATTAAGAACAACAAATAAAGGCTCAGTTTGGAAATCATCTCTTCTGTAAGCATAAATACTGTTTTGCCAGTTATCGAGATCGACCCAAGAAAATCCGCCGGAATGATACTCCTGTGCATAAAGTGAAGGCTCGTTTTTGTAAACATGATTCAGTTGCTTTATATACTCATGAAAACTCTTGTGATCGGGATCTTCGAGCAAATCCCAGCAAGGGGGCTGATTATTAGTCCAGCCCATGAGTTCAGCGAGTTCGTTGCCCATGAAATTCATTTTTTTGCCGGGGTGCGTAATCTGATAAGTGTAGTATGTGCGAAGGCAAGCGAGTTTTTCTTGTGGAGTATTTCCGAAAGTTTTTGTCATAACCGATTCTTTTTCTGCTGACACATCATCATGAGAGATAGTAAGCATAAAAAGCTCATGATTAAAATAATACATCGGATATGTCATAAGATTATGATTCTGAGTTCTTTGGTCGTATGGCATAGAAATATATCTGCGGGTATCAGCTGACCAACCGAAATTCCACATATAATCAAATCCCATACCGCCGTACACAACGGGAGCGGTATCTTTTGCATGACACGCCGCATCTTCGGCAATAAACATTACATCGGGGTGATAAGCATTCATAGTAAACAGAGTATTTTTCAAAAACCACACACCGCCGTCATATTCGGGAGCATCGGGAACACCGTTCGGATATATTAAATATCCGACAGCATCAAATCTTATTCCGTCAAAATGATAATAGTTTATCCAAAAATTGACAGCCGACCTCATAAAACTATGCACATGAGGTTTTGAATAATCGAATCTATATGAACCCCACTCGGATCGCTGCAAATCGGGGTTATCACTTTCATAAAGACAACCGCCGTCAAAATTTCTCAAACCGAAAGAATCTTCCGCATAATGAACGGGAACAATATCCAATATAACCCCTATTCCGTTTATATGGCAAGTATCGATAAGATCCATTAAATATCTCGGCTCACCGAATCGGCTTGTAGAGGCATAGTATCCCGTTCCCTGATACCCCCACGAACCGCCAAAAGGATATTCACATAAAGGCATAAACTCAATATGAGTGTATCCCATTTCCTTAACATAAGGAACGAGTTCATTTTTCAGCTCTTCGTATTCGTAATATCTCTGACTGCCTTCTTTGCCGTCTTTGACTTTCCAGCTACCCAAATGAACCTCATAAATATTAAGAGGCAAATTATAATTTTTATTTCGTTTGGAAATCCACTCGGCATCACGCCAAGTATAGTTATTGATGTCATAGACAATAGACTCGTTTGTATGAGATTCGTTATAGTAGGCGAAGGGGTCGGATTTTTCCACAAAATTTTCGCTGTCGGAATATATTCTATACTTATAACGAAGTCCCTCGCCGACACCGCCTATGAATACATTCCAAACACCGAAATCATCTTTATTCATGGGAATTTCGTTATACTCATTAAAATTCGCACAAAGCGACACAGTATGAGCCGAGGGAGCATACACTGTAAAAAAGACTCCACCGTTTTCAAGTTTTGCACCAAAAAGCTCGTATGAACTTGATTCCACACCATTAACGTGATTTTTAATTCTGTTATAATCGTACATAAATCCACTCTCCTAAAAAAATTTGCTACAATGCAAAGATTACCGTATACGAACAAAAAGTTTTTTTGGTTCTTTTTTTTCAAAAAAAGAACCAGGGGTTTTAGGGGACGGAGTCCCCTAAAAATGGAGTCCCCTAAAAAAAGGTTGCTTTTTTTCAAAAATTGTTGTAGAATGTATTGGTTGAATAATTAAAAATCTGTCATCAAGCAAATATTTTGTGACTGATGGTAACATTTCAACAAACATACTTACTATTTATAACTGAAAGGCTGATTTAAAATGTCTAAATGGATTAACAATTCGGTATTTTACCACATATACCCTCTGGGGTTTTGCGGATGTCCTGAATACAATGACGGAAAGACCGAATACAGACTCGACAAACTCTTAAAATGGATACCTCACCTTAAAAAAATGGGTGTAAACGCACTTTATTTGGGGCCGGTATTCCAATCGCTCAAACACGGATACGACACGAGCGACTACTACAACATTGACTGCCGTTTGGGAGATAACGAAAGTTTCAAAAAAATATGCGATGAACTCCACGCAAACGGTATAAAAATAGTTCTTGACGGGGTATTTAACCACGTTGGCAGAGATTTTTTTGCATTCAAAGATGTTCAGCAATACGGCTCAAATTCTCAATACTGCGGTTGGTTTCAGAACCTAACATTCAACGGCAGATCGCCGTACAACGACCCATTCTGGTATGAGGGTTGGAGCGGTCATTATGACCTCGTAAAACTCAACCTCTACAATCAAGCCGTTGTCGATCACCTTATAGGTGCTGTCGGAAAATGGATGGACGATTTCAAAATCGATGGTCTGCGACTCGATGCCGCCGATTGCATAGAACCAAACTTCTTTAAATCGCTCAGAAAATTCTGCAAGGGCAAAAATCCCGATTTTTGGCTCATGGGCGAAATTATCCACGGCGACTACAACCGCTGGGCTAATCCCGAAATGATGGACTCCGTTACCAACTACGAATGCTACAAAGGCATATACTCATCTCACAACGACAAAAACTATTTTGAGATTGCTCACTCTCTGCAAAGACAATTCTCAAACGGCGGTATATACAAAGACTTATGCTTGTACAATTTTCTCGATAATCACGATGTAAACCGCATCGGCTCAACTCTTCGAAATCCGGCTCACCTCAACAATGTATATACCGTAATGTTTACTATGCCCGGAGTCCCCTCAATTTATTACGGCAGTGAATGGGCTATAGAAGGCACTCGCACCCGTGAAAGTGACCAAATGCTCCGCCCGTGCCTTGAACTTGATACTCCGCTCGCAAAAATTCATACGCTTGTACCGCACATCGGAAAATTATCTGCACTCCGCCAAAATTTCCATGCACTTTGTGACGGCAAATACGAAAATATTCTAATCAAAAACGAACAACTCGTTTTCAAGCGTTTCTCGAATGACCAAACAATTGTTATTGCACTCAACATAAGCGATAACGAATACTGGATTGATTTCTCGATAAACGGAGGCAGTGTTCTTACAGATCTGCTCGTTGACGGCAGTCAATACAATGTTCAAAACAATCATGCCAATGTGATGATACCCGCAAACGGTGCGAGAGTTCTTCTTCTCAACAACGGCGATTTTAATTATGCCGATTTTGCTGAGAGAATCAAAAACAACGAACAATCCGAAATTATTTCGAATGCTCAAAACCAAAATTCGACAGACGAAACAAAAACCGAAAATCCCGTTTCTGTTTCGCAGATCGAATGCAAAACTGAACGTGTAGTAAAACTCGGTAAATACAGAAATTGCGACAATCAAATTTTCTCTGTTATCGCACTCGCACACAACACCGATTCCGATGAACCGAACGTCATATACAAAGAACTATTTGGCAACGGACGTATTTTTGTATGTTCGTCAAAGACGTTTCTTGAAAATGTTGAACGAAACGGCTCTTCTATACCTAAATTCGAATATATCGATTTTGACTAATCGAAATTACTCACCTCGTTTATAATTTCGCTTGCTATTATGAGTCCGGCAACACTCGGCGAAAACGCTGTACTGCCCGGAATGCTGCGGCGTGAATGACATTCTTCTTCACTTGCAAGAGGGGTTATTGGCTCTTCCTTCGAATACACAACTTTGAGCTTTTTAACTCCTCTTTTTCGCAGTTCGTACCTCATGACTCTTGCGAGCGGACAAACTGATGTTTTATAAATATCCGCTATTTCAAACATTTCGGGGTGAATTTTATTTCCTGCTCCCATAGAACTTATTATGGGAGTATTTGTTTTATCTGCCTGTACAGCAAGTTCTATTTTGCCTTTAACGCTGTCAATTGCATCAACTATATAATCATATTGAGAAAAATCGAATTGGTCTGCTGTTTCGGGCATATAAAAAATATTGTACGCATTTATTTTTAAATTGGGGTTTATATCAAGAAAACGCTCTTTTGCGACTTCGGTTTTATATCTGCCAATCGTACTATGCAAAGCAATTATTTGTCTGTTTAAATTTGTCAAACTCACCGTATCATTATCTATAATGTCGATTGCCCCCACGCCCGATCTGACGAGTGCTTCGGCTGTAAAACCGCCCACTCCGCCTATTCCGAAAACAGCGACTCTCATAGTTTGTAATTTTTTCATAACCTCGCTTCCGTAAAGAAGTTCCGTTCTTGAAAATTGATTTGTCATTTTTAACTCCTCACAAAATAACTTTCTTTTATAATATCAGAATATTTCTTTATTTTCAACATAAATTTTGTGCTAAAGAATATTTTTGAATATTTGGGAATATTATTTTGCGAGGTGCTTTTTATGAAAAAACTAAAAAAGATTCTGTACAACACTTTTTTCTACATAACGATAATAACAATAATTGCCGTGATTTTTTTTGTTATGATATTTATTGTAATGAAACTCAACGTTTATGCCCTTACCGGCGGTGATGACAACAATATATGTATTCTAATTGACCCGGGCCACGGAGCCGAGGACGGCGGTGCGGTGAGTCCTTCGGGAGTCATTGAAAAAGACGTTAATCTGTCGATTTCGCTATTTTTGCGGGATTATCTTCAAATGTCGGGATACGATGTTATCATGACAAGAGAAGATGACTCCATTCCCGCAACGGGCGACTCGCTGAAAGAAAAACTTCACAATGATTTTTCAAATCGGCTTGCCATGTACAACGACAGCAAAACCGATGTTGTAATAAGTATTCATCAAAATTCATTTGAAAATCCGCAATATTACGGAACACAGATTTTCTATTCTCCAAACGATGAACGCAGTGAAAAACTCGCACTTTGTGTAAAACGAGCATTCAGAGGACTGCTTCAGCCCGATAATCAAAGAGATATAACAAAAGCCGGCAGTAATATATATTTGCTCAACAACTGCACTAAACCATGTATTCTCGCAGAATGTGGTTTTCTTTCAAATCCGGAAGAATGTGCAAATCTTGCAGATGAAGAATACCGCCGTCAAGTGGCATTCGCAATATATTGCGGAATTGTAGAATTTTTATAATATTTCCTATAAATGTATTGAATTTTTTGATTGTGTTTGATATAATCTTATTTAAAGAGGTGATTGCAATGCCAAGCTACAAAGAACAGGAAATGAAAGAACGTATTATGCAACTTGAGTTTGAACTCCAAGACAAAAAAAGCGAAGTGCTGAAACTAAAAAAGGAAAATGAAACGCTGTATGCAAGTGTTAAACAATCTGTAGAGCAGGCAAGTTCGCTCCGCACGGAACTTGAGGAAAACAAGCGTTTTTATACAAAGAAAATTGCCGATATTGCCGATCAGAAAGCCGAACTCTCTAAAAAGATAGATATTCTTCAAATAGAATTTGACCGCATAAACAGCGTTTATTCGTCCGTAGGCAACGCAAGAGAAATCGTGAGAAAAGAGTCTTTCGAGCTTATGGATAAAGTGCGTGAAACCAGCATGGACTCAGTTACCATGATAGATTTTATATTGAAAGATATAAGCCGTTTGAAATTGGATCTTGATAATATGGTAAAATCCGAAAGCACCAAACAACAAGATATCAATGATGAAATCGAACTTGTTATGGATTTGCTGAATACTCATATAAACAAGCTTAAAACTATCAGAAGCGGTTTCTATAGGATAAATAATATTACTGAGTACGATAATTCCGTTGATGACCTTACCCTCTCCAGAGATAAATCAAGAATCATTAACGGAAATTATGTAGATTGAGTTTTATCTCTTCTTTTTTTGAAAAAAAGAAGCAAAAAAACTTTTAATTTGTGTAAACGAATTTTTTCTTTTCGCAGGTGTTCCCACAAGCCTTTATATAAACTATAAATGAGCAAAACAAAAAAATGCACAAAAATAAAGACAACGACTCGAAAATGAGTTACAATGGAGTTGCTACACCAGCCA